>NZ_JAJKHN010000049.1:0-49770 GCF_020982715.1 Bacteroides sp. 1_1_30 | reverse complement strand
CAATTTTCATGTTAGTTTATGTTTTATAATATCTTATAAAGATAAGGAAAATAATCGACATATACAATAGATAATACACTAATAGTCAATAATATAAAAATAAAATACAAGTTGTAAGATAGTAAAAAATATAATGCGTCGACCCTGTTCCACTCTAGTGAACGGTTCTTTCTACTCCAGTGCACAGACCTTTCCACTCGAGTGGAACGATATGACTGCTTATAGCTAAATATGCTAATGTCCGCTCTCAATACTCTGATGTCCATTTTATAACCTATCATTTTAAGTATTACGTGATTACATCTCCGGTATGCCTTGAATCCATAATAGCTGAATGTTTCACCTTGTCTTGAATACTCTGCAAAACAGTAAAAAAGCATATGGAATTGCTTGGAAAATCTATGAGAAATGCTTTTAAAGTTATGAAAAGCCATGAGAAATGCACCATTTTCAGCATAAAAAGCTGATAATACTATGAGAAATACAGTTTTCAATTTTATTTCTCATAGTGTTATCTCTATGATTTACAGACTGTTATTAGGTACATTATGAGAACATGAGAAATGAAAATACAAAATCGTCTTCAGAGGCTGGGATTTCTTCTTATTTATTTCCCGGATTAGAAGATTATCTTTGGACAAATTTATAGTTAAAGTATAAATCTGTCCATTACAATAATATAAAGCTGATTAATAGAAAGATAGAAACTAAATTTCGTCATCTGATTGAATTTTATCCAGTGATAACAATTACTTTTATATATCCATATCTTTCAGAAAAGAGTGCCACCATCAATATCCAACCACAAATATACTTTCTTTTTACTATATACAAAGAAATGGTTGCTTTTATTTGATTATAATAAACCACAGGTATAGAATAATCAAATAAAAACAACCATCCAACAAATCTAAGCCTAATCCTTATAACGATATGCTTTCTAAATGGGAGTGATGTATCTACTTCAAATTAAATAGAAATTCATAATGCCCTGCTTCTACATCAACAGTCTGCTTTTTAACACTCATTTTCTTTTCATTCATTTTATATGAGACAGCATTATTGGGGATGCAAACTGTAGCCGTTGTTCCGGCAGGAACTATCAATTGAAGATTCAATTGCTTACCTTGCAATTCCCAATTAACAGCAATTGTGCCATAAGGTGATTCTTTCGTTACTTTTGTCCAGGTCACACCGTTTGGTATTTGAGGATCGACATAGAAGTGACGATATCCAGGTTTAGCCTCGTCAAGACGTATTCCTCCTACAGCCTGATAAAACCAAGTACCAATTCCATTGTAACAATTGTGCACACGACTTCGTTCTCCGCTCCAATATTCCCAAGTCGCTGTCGCACCATGGTCAATCATATACAGATAACCGGGATAATCACGTTTCTTCATCATTTGATAGAAGAAATCCACTTGTTTATTCCGAACAGCCCATTCTGTCAAAATAGGCACTCCAACCAAACCAACAGCAATATGTCCTTTATATTTTTCTTCGGTCATGGCAACGACATTCTCTTTCACTTTATTGTACAAAGAATCAGGTACAACACCTACCAACATAGGATAGCACATATCCAACTGTGAACCGGTAGAATAGATCCCTTCATCCGCACGATAGAACGTCTGATGAATCAACTTGTTAAGTTTTTCTCTACGCATAGCAAACTCTTCCGCCTCTTCTCTTTTTCCTAATGTTAAGGCTGTCTTATACATAGTGCTCAAGCATTCGCTGATAAAACAGTTACTTACCAAATCCACTGAAGCCTGATTACCTGCATCTACTCCCATAGGTGCCAGCCAATCACCCAAATACCAGTCACGGTATTTAGTATCGGGCCAACGTTTCAGCAAACCATCTACTGTATATTTATCAACATACTTAAACCACTCTTTCATTTGAGAATAATATTTCTCAATCAAGCGGGGATCATTATAGTTGACATACGTTCTCCAGGGAGCCTGTACAAAGAATCCGCACCAATACGGACCGCCGCCACCGGCACCCGGATTAGGACCAACATGCGGTAAACTTCCTCCTTCACGCATGGAGTCTCCCCATGTTTGCACCCAGTTTTCAAATGTTGGAGCTACATCGTACATCGTTTGCAAAGACATCGTTGAGGAGTTTCCATCACCACCATATCCTGCACGTTCCAAATGCGGACAGTCTACCATATATCCACTAAAAGTCAGACATTTCATCGTATACTGAATCATTTGGTGAATAGCATTCAAGTCGGCATCCGAACATTCAAAAGTTGCAGTCTGTTTATAATCTCCATAAATCTGCAGAGATTTCATAGCACCTGTTTCCGGTTTTTGAGGAAGATTGGAAATGCGCACATATCGAAAAGCGTGATGATTGAATTTATTTCTGAAGTATTCTCCTTGCTTACCACCAGATATATAAATATCACTTTCACCTTGCTTGTCAAATTCACCGTCTTTCGTCAAATTATCACTATATTCCATAATAACTTCATGACCTGCCGGCAATATAGGCATTTGCATCTCAAACCATCCGGTCTGAACCTTCCCCATATCTACCAGCCAGAGACTTTCACCCAGCTTCTTTACAGAAACAGCCTGCAAAATCTGATGTATCTTGTTTATCTCACACATTTGAGGGGAAGCGATATGATCGGGAACATTCACTTTCACAACAGGAGTCCATTTCATTTTGTCTAAAGCCTGTGTTGAAAGGTCTCGCGGAAGAATCCTTCCATCCACCCTCTCACCTCCAAACTGCAAAGCACGCCAAGTACCTGTATCAGAATAGCCACTTTCACGTCCGTACCATGATCCGTCTGTCTTCGTTACGACTTCCCATTTACCATTTCTCAACACATCCAATTCTGCTTTTACCAGCGGACCTTCATAAGCTGCTCCGAAAGTCGTCGTTTTATACCAACCTTGTCCCAGCCAGATAAGCAAATCATTTTCTCCTTCTCTTAAATAAGGAGTAATATCATAAGTAACAATTAGTGAACGTTTAGATAAATGTGATACAGCAGGGGTCAGAACGTCCTCCCCAACCTTTCTCCCATTGATATAAATTTCGTGATAACCTAACGTATTTACATGCAGGAAAGAAGTCTCTCCCTGAGTCAATTTCACTTTCTTGCGAAGAATAGGAGCACAAATCTTACCACCTTCAACAGAAGCCCCTATATATTCTCCTTTCATCTGTGACTGATCCAAGATGCCAACTCCAAAACGGGCAACAGGACTCCATGATGAAGCTTGTTTTTTAGCATCCCAAACACGTACCCGCCAATAACACAAAGAACGAGAAGTTAAAGTCTTCCCTCGATAAGGTACCATAACCGAAGTTTTGGATTTCAATTTTCCGGTATTCCATAAATCTGCTTTATCCTGCACCAACAGAATACTATCCGAAGCTACCTGTATTTCATAATAAGTTTGCCCGCCTTTCCAGCCGTCCCCCTTTAACTTCCAACTGAAGTGAGGAGTTACATTATCAATCCCCAAAGGATCAATAAGATTCTCACATTTTAATTCCGCCAAATAGAAAGGCGAAGTTTTCTCATTTCCATATACTATCATCGACAGACAACAGAAATAACAAATCAAACCTAAACATAACAATCGTTTCATTCTATTCATCTTCTATTATTATTCAACTCTTGCCAGCCTCACTTTATGAGTGACAGGTTTATTGATTTTATAAATTGTTTCAACGAGACTCTTTATATAATTGCTCCAAACTTCCCGTATTTCGGGGTTCATCGCTTTTATATACCAGTCGTAGCTCATCCTGAGAAACCCATCTTTAGGTAAGTACTCTTTTAGCTTATCAATAGCCTTCTGATCGTCTGCAAACAACAATCCTTCTTTTTTCAGGAATGAATATTCGGTCCACAAGTATTCTCTAAAACGTTTCTCCACTTCAAACCGTTCTTCATTCAGATACATGATTTTCGCAGCTTGTTGATATTGGGGAGTATTTGGGTAATCTGCCAAATTCACACCATTCGCCAACTTTTCGGATGAGAGATTGTCAATAAACTGATTGTCTATAGTTAACCGATACATTCCTTTCTCTAAGTTCGTTACCTGAAAACGTTCCTGATTAAACTCTTCCATAAATGGAACCAACCGCATTGCATCGCGTTGTGACCTTTTATTTCCCCAGCCACTTCTAGAAATAGAATCCAGCGGATAAGGAAGAGCATACGCCAGATAATCAAAAGTCAGATCAGCTCCGCTCTTTTTTAGTTTTGAAATCTTACAGTTCTTATGGGTTATTACAGATGAATGATGTGCATCAATAGATACTGATGACACTTCATCCCCAGCCAGTCCCTGTGCTTTCAGAAACAAATAGGCCATGACCATCTGTCCGTCATTATCCGGATGAATTCTATCTATCCTGCAGAATGTAAATGTAGAATCTGCCTCCTGCTCTTTTCTGCTTATCTCACGCATCGGTTGGTTAAAATCAACAAAACCCCAGCCATTCTTTTTAGCCGATGTACGTTGGGCATCTATGATTTTTAAAATGGCGTTATTCTTATTATGCAATATAAAATTATTAAACCGGGAAGTCTCATCATAAGGAGAACCGCCAATCAATACTTTCTTTATTTTATTTTTAGCCAGTAAGCGTTCTTCTATTTCCCGATAGCTTTCCAATGACTTTGCAATCCGTTGTTCCAACAGTTCTTTTGCATCGTCTTTCATGTAAATATCATAACCAGTATCATTCATACCGAAAGTTAGAGTCACATAAGTTGGTTTCCTGTTGAAAACATCATAATCCAAGCGATCCTTCATATCCTACGCACTCTCTCCACCAATTCCGGCATTCATGATAGTAATCGGTTTATCCGGAAAACGAGTCATGTAATACAACCAGATAAATGAATGATAATGTCCGCCGTGAGTAATGCTGTTTCCTACAAATACCACACGTTCCCCTTCTTCAAACCGGGGTATTGTTGTTTGTGCCTGTAAGTAATCACAATTTATATAAACTAAAGATAACAACAAGAGTATCCTCATTTTTAGTCTATTAGCCATTTTCTTTATTCTTTTAATCAAACCATAAAGATAACCGTACAACAATCAATCTGCTATATCCAGCTTATTCTTCTCTGCTTTCCCATACTGTTTCACCAATACACTTACGCCTCCTTTCAACAGTTCGGGAGTCGCCTCCATAGTGATAACCTTTTCTTCGCCCGGCATCAACGTCACATAATTATCGGACATAATAATTGGAAGTATTCGTTTTTGCGTAGCCTTATTAACAAGCCTCACCCGATTAGCAAAAGCCACAGTCTCGGAATTGTTCTTTACAGCTATCTTCATCTTTCCGTCAGACATCGATTTATCCACCAATCGGCAAGACAAAGCAACTTCCGGAAGTGTGTTCAGCAATGTATAGTCAAGATCTCTCACGCCATTCCGCCAATAGAAGTTTTCAGAGATTAGATTACCTTTGGCATCTATCAGTTCCAACTTGATAAAATGAAGCGGAGTTAGTTCTTCTATCTCTTTTGGTTTCTCACCGTAGATTTCGAATTCGAACAATGAATATCCAAACTGTGTGGCACGGCTGATGCCTGCCAATTTCACATAACGTGCTGTAACAGGTTCCAATTCAATCTGTTCAGTACCACCTCTTCCATCTTTGTTGGTATAAACGGTTTTCCATTCTTGCGCATCATTCGATACTTGCAGTTCGTATTTCTTTGCACAAGCTGCCTCCCATTTCAAAATAACCTTTTCTATCTTTTCTTCTTTACCAAGATCAATGTATATCCATTGAGGATCACTGTATGCACTTTCCCAACGACTTCCGGCTCCTCCGTCAGTAACCATTGAAGCACTTTTAGAGGCACCTGTTGAAGAAGAAGCTACAGCCTTCTTTCCATAAGCCAGATTGAAAGGGTTAAAGTTCAAAGAAAAAGCTTCTGCAATGTTGCTGGCTGCCACATCGACCTGTTTTGTCTGTCCGTATGCAGGCACTTCTTTTCCATTCAGGTCATAAATTGTAGCTTTAGCTATTGCACCTTTCAAGTCCTCTGCTGTAGTATTTATTACTTTTATATTGTTATTGGAAGCATTCCATTGGATATGTAAAGGTTCACAAGCCTTTTTTGCTCCCCAATAAGCACCTGTAGGATCATAATAATAGTCATAAGTCTGCCATACAAACGAGGGATAAGCCGGATGGCTCATCCAGATCAGAAGTCCGGCTGCATCATTCCACATCTTATCGTTCCAAGCCTCATACATACCTTTCATCACTTCGATATTCAGCATTTGCGCTTTCTCGCAGAATTCTTCCAGTCCGGATGATTCTCCGTACTGTGTGTTCACTGAATTCTTATAATTAACCGGGTTGGCATTAGACGCTTCCTTACCGAAGAAATGTTTGTTCCATACATTGTCATCATCATTCTTCAACTGCTCATCAGTAGGCAGAGGCCACCAGTCTTTTTCCGGGATAAACTCTTTGATACTTTCAAATGTGGGGAAAGTGGCCGTTCCTATTTCTGTACGCATACCGTAACCGTGATCAATACCGTATGGATAAGCCGGTGTATTAAATGCCAGATTACTGCCTGAAGTTTCAAAATGGTGTCTTGGAGGTTGATTTCCCCACCAACCACTTCCGGACAATCCATCCTGATTGGAGCAAGACTTATACATACGGTCATTATTGTCCTCCTTCGCAATCATTTCACGCAGGTAATTATCCAAATCAGGTGCCGGATGCGTTTCATTTGCTCCACACCAAATAGCAATAGAAGGATGGTTTCTAAGACGTCTGACTTTATCAAGGGCATTCGCTTTAAATGCTTCCGGTTGCGCCACGTCATTGTATGCTACATATAACCAGAAATCATTCCATACCATAATCCCATATTTATCACAATAATCATAAAACTCATCATCAGTAACACACCCTGTCCATAGACGGATCATATTGTAATTCATTTCCTTATGAAGTCTGATTTTCGTTTCATACTCTTTACCCTGACAGCGAAGCAGATATTCGCTCATTCCCCAGTTTCCACCTTTCAGATAGATCTTCTGTCCGTTGATAAAGAATGTAAGAACAGGATATCCCACTACATTATCGACCATTTTATACTCATACTTCTTGATACCGAATGTCATTTCTTTTACATCCGACACTTTTCCATCTACAGAACAAGTCAGCTTGCAAGTATAGAGATTGGGATCACCATAACCATTCGGCCACCAAAGTTTCGGATGGTCAACGACCAATTGCGCTATGTCATCTTTGTTAATAGATAGTCTGGCTGTTGTTCCTCCTTCTACCCGAATGTCTTTAGAGAAAGAAATATTCCCCGGCTGAATCACTCCGGATACAACGACTTCTTTGGGGGAAGAAGAAACATTTCTAATATCTGTTGAGACAGAAAGCTCTGCTTTCTGCAAGGTCGGTAACTCTGAACGTACCCAAGGATCTTCCATCACTACATCTCCCGTTACCACAAGATAAGCATTGCCTGTGATACCAGCCAGACGTCCCGGTACGTATGGCATCCAGTCCCAACCGGCACCAGCCAGATAACTGGGGCTACACGCAACTCCATACGGGTCTTTAGCCTTACGCGTCTTTTTCTGATCGGCATCGGTAATCAGAACAGCTATCACATTCTTACCGGATTTCTTTATCAAATTAGTTACATCAAACTTCGAACGTAACATGTGACCGCTTACATCTTTAGTAGATGTTTTTGTTCCTGATATCTTCTCGCCATTAAAATAGAAATCGGCAAAGCGGTTCGTATTGTCGAAATGAAGCCATACCCGCTTCCCCTCCGAATAAAAAGACGGGAGTTCGAATTCCGTACGATACCAGAAAGGACGGTTATAAAACGTTTCATCTACTTTATAAATATTATCGGCATAATTAGGATCTGGAACGATTCCTGCTTCAACATAAGCAGTAAAAACAGTTCCAGGAACCACACCTTTAACGTAATCGGACATTTTAAATTCCGGAGTAGAAATCTGCTCTCCGGTTATGTTCTCTAAATCTGCCTGGGGTTTCACTTCCCAGATAATCCGAGGATTAGAGCTGTTCAAAGACATCCATGTACTCTGCTCTGCACACCCTGTCTGGATTAGAGCTAATATAACCGATACAATGATAAGCCCAAGTTTATTCATCATACTATCAAGATTTTAAAGTAACAATTTGTTTTAGAGTATGTTATTCAATCAAAGTCCCCACTCAACATTAGGTTTATCACCCATAAACAGCTCCAATGTACCTCCGGCTGCAATGTCCGCAAAATCAAGATAACATTTATTGTATTCCTGACCGTTCAACAAAGCTTTTTGTATATAGATGTTATTTATGCTGTTATTATGAGCTATCACCGTGAATTTCTTACCAGTATAATAACTGGGATCAAGATTGAACTCTACCTTATCAAAAACCGGACTTGTAATCTCCATACGTGTATTTCCCGGACAGGAAGGATGAATACCGGAAGCAGCCAACACATACCACGCTGACATCTGACCTACATCTTCATTGCCAACAATCCCTTCAACTTTGTTTGCATAAGCCTTTTCACATGTATAGCGTGTCCATTTTTGAGTATACCAGGGAACTTCAAGCTGATTGAACAAAAAAGGAACGAAGTGCACAGGTTCATTCGCATGGTTATAATATTCATTCCACAGCATATTAGAAGGAGTTTTATCAAAGAAATCTGTTAAATCCGCAATAACTTTCTCCTTACCACCCATCAAGTTCACCATTCCCGGAACATCGTGAGGTACAAACCAACCTTGCTGATAAGAGTTTGCTTCTATACACCCATACCATTCTTTAAGACGTGCATTCTCCGGCCATTCTACCCATGCACCATCTGCTTTACGGGGACGGAACCATCCCTTTTCTTTATCAAAAATAGAATGATATGCCTGTCCCTTTTCATAGAAACATTTGGCATCGTCTTCTTTCCCCATAGCTTTCGCTAATTGAGATATACACCAATCAGTATAAGCATACTCCAAAGTGGTTGAAATACTCAATGGTTCCGGAGCATACCCCAATGAATCATTACCAAAACGACGGGATGTGTTAACGGCATAACGATATGCTTTCTCTGCATCATACGTACGAATCCCTTTGATATACGCATCTGCCAAAACAGACAAAGCAGGATTTCCCAACATACAGCCGGAATAGGAATTCAGCAATTCCCAACGTTCATAGTATTCGCGCCCACTCTGATCTGCCATAGTAATCAATGAGTTCAGTTCATCACTTACTAAACGCGGATTAATTATAGTCTGCAAAGGAAACTGACTACGAAATACATCCCATCCACTGAATATAGTACGTTTTGTAAAAGTGCTGTCAGCCGTATGTATTTTATAATCACCGCCTACATAACGTCCGTCTACATCTGTATAGATACGAGGATCAATCATCGTATGATACATGGCAGTATAGAATATCGTTTTTTCATCATCCGTACCACCGGATATCCGGACACGATTAAGTTCTTTATTCCACAATTCAGTAGCTTCCTGCTTTACTTGTCCAAAATTTTTAGAGGCTATTTCTTGTTCAAAGTTATTTGCAGCACCCTCCATATCAACAAAAGAGATACCAACTTTCATCTCTACAGTCTCTCCCTCCTTCGTTGGAAATTCAGTAAAAAAGCCCAGATGTTTACCCGTCAATTCTTTCTTGTCTTTTATAACCGGAGCTTGTGATACACGAGTCAAATAAGGAATACTCACTACTTCATCACGTTTCCGAACCCAATGTTCGGGAATATCTGCACTCCAAAAGCCATAATTAGTCAAAGGTTTACTAAATTGTGCATAATAATAAACGGTATAATCGGCTTTTCCTTCACCATTACCCCATCCACCACCATCAGGTGTGCACTTCATCCATCCTTGAATAGTGTAATCATCTACAACTTTAATATACTGTGAAGTAGATGTTCCCCCTACTCTACGAGCTAAATCAATCTGAATACGCGATTGGTCACTAGAAGGATAAGTAAAATGCAAAATTCCACAGTGCGGTGTCGCGCTACTTTCTACTTTGATATGATAATCAGTCAATTCTACCGAATAATATCCGGCCTTAGCCGTTTCAGTGGCTTTGTTATAAGCCGAACGATATCCTTTTATACTATCATTATTCTCTTTACCTGCCACTTTATATAATTCACCAGTTGTAGGCATCACAAGAAAATTGCCCAAATCACCAAACCATCCCACACCACTCATCTGGGTAAAGGCAAATCCTTCGATTGTCTTATGTTCATCACTGTATCCGGAACCGTTATCACCTCCCGTTATTGTATTAGGACTAACCTGTACCATACCATACGGAGTCGTAGCTCCGGGAAAAGTTTTACCTAATCCGTGATAAACACCGGCAGCCCCTACACTAGTACTGGCACCAATAAACGGGTTTACATAATCAGTCGGAACCAAATCTTCCGATACGGTATTGGTTGATGAGCAACCCGTCATCCAACACAAAAAGCAAACAATTAAAAGATTAGCAGTCGCTTTATACATAACAATAATCTAATTATTTTAAGTCAAACTAAGAACGAAAGTCTTAATACCAAACCGAGGCATTGAAATCATCATTTCCGATTTACCTGCACGTGTTTTTATCTTCTTTCTTTCGATACATTGTCCATTCAAATCAACTTCCTCCACTCCGGATAATGGCATGTCAATGGTAACCTTTTGTAATTTTTCGTCCCCTTCAGAATTGAACAGGCGCAATAGTACCTTTCCATCTTTCATTTGAAGAGCACTCACTTGATAACCAGTATTCTGTAAATCAATAAATGATTTCGATTCCGGTTTTGCCACTGGATAGCAAGAATACAGCAATGGTTCATTCCAACAATCGCTATCATCTGCGATTGATGCTTTGTCCCATTTGCCGCGATGAGGTATAATTGCATACTTCATCCTCAAAGGGTGTGTTATTTTATAATCAGGTCCCCAAAGTCCTCCACCCGAATATTGAGCAGTCAGTCCTAATGGATAGTCCTCTCCATAAGAATAAGAAGTAGTATGGTCTGATAATAAAGCCAGAGCATAGTCGCCTTCCTGTTCAGCCAAGTCAACCCAATGAAGTATAATATTATGTTTGATTTGATCCCAAGAACCAAAGAAAGTATCAGTCAGTTTGCTTTCACATACATCAAACGGTGCATTTTTATAGACATGGGGAGAATGTAAATCAGTCGGGAATAATACACTTAGTTTAAACCGATCGTCACAATAAGCCCGACGATTATCACGCCAACGTTCCTCTTTATATTCACCAATACCTACATTCTTTTTCCAGTCAACCGTCAAATCAAAATCAATTCGTCTCGTTCCTTTAGTGAGAGTGATTACCTGTGTAAACGGATGGGAAGCAATCTCACCCTCTATCTTAATTTTTTGCTCATATACATTATCCCTTACTACTGTCAGCTTGGCCGGAGTCTCTATAGAAGAACGAAATTTGCCTTCTTCATAAAAAAAGCCTCGTAACTCCCCTAAAGCATATTTCTCCGTTTTACCTGCAAAATCCTTGTTCCCTTCTTTTTTAGCTATCAGGCTTTTTATGGTTCCTCCCTTTGATAAGTCAAAAACAATTTTATACATATCATTTTCAACCACGTATTCCTGTTTATTCACCTTATTACCTTCCAAAACGAATCTACTCTCCGAAGCCTCTTTCTTACCGGCTTCTTTCTTTTTTATACAATACGTGGAATAACCAAAGGGAGGAATCTCTGCCTCAAAAAATAATCTTATCTCTTTACCTTCATTTTCTACCAAATAACCTATATCTTTACCTTTCCAGTCATAGACACTTAAATCCGCATTTTCAGATTCCGTAGGCAGAAGAACACTTACGACTTCCTTTCTTCTCATTCCTAATGTATTAAAAACACGTATATATTGCTGTTGAGCATTATTTTGCGGAATAAACTTTTCATTAAAGCTCTGCATAGATGCCTCAATAATTCCATCTGCAATATGATTGGTACTATCTGTCCATCGCTTAATCTGATCAGCCCATGTTCCTTTCCTATTCAGTCCATTATAAGGCACAATCCATGAATCATGATGTTGTGCCAACATCAGTGTACGCCAAGCCTCATCCATATCTGCCTGTCGACAAATATATTTATTTTCCAGATAAGCCATTACAGACATTTTCTCTGCCATGACAATTCTATTTTCTGAAACGCGTACTTCTTGCGCTATTTTTTGCAAAACCTGACTTCCCCACATAAGATTCACATGTATATCTTCCTGTGAAAAGTACCAATTATCATCCGTTTTTCCGATGGAGACATTTTCAATGTAATCTCTCCATGTCATATATATAGAATTATTTTTTGTGTTCTTTCCACTTCCCAGCCATGGGCCGTTTTTCCATCCCGCATCCTGAAAACACATACCAACGGGGTGTTTGATACCTGCGTTACGGCAATCTTTTAAATAAGCATCCGAATTTCCCCAAGCAGTTGTCTGCCAAGTTGATCCCGGCTCTAGTTTTTCACAAGCATATCTGGGAACGGTCAAGATTGCAGTCCCGTCCGGTCCCATCCAATTAACCAATTCTCCGCCATAAGCAGCAGTATACCCTCCCCAACAGGTATTGGGACATTTTAATACAGCATATTTAAAGCCGAACTGTTTAAGGATTTGTGGCAAGCAACTTGTGAAGCAAGGTTCTTCTACCGAATAGGTTACAAAATCCACCCCCGGAAAATGTTTGTTTATTTTAGCAATACCATATTGAAACTGTCTTATTATACTCTCTCCCGAGATATTATAGCAATAAGGCTGTGCATAAGTAGAGTTCGTAAACTCTACCTGATTACTAGTAGCCATCTCTTTAAAACGCAAATAAGCCTCCGGAGTCTGTACTCTGACTGTATCCCATGTTTCAGGCTCTATCTCCATACAAATCCGCCAATCCGGATGCATAGCCAGCTGATCCACAATAAATTGAGTTTTCCACTTTACCGGATAATGGCCATATATCCCGCCATGATACCCATCAACAAAATAAGCTTGTTGAGAATAAACATTTGCATAAAAGAAAACAGTCAGTAATATGATATAAATTTTACTCATAGTATCCTAAAGCTATTTATCTTTGTGTTGCTCCATTCTACGCATAAATTCATATAATTTATGTTGGACAACTTCTTTATTATTTTCATATTCCGGAGATATCCAATCAACGAGTGCCAGCAAATTCTGATTTTCTATAAATTCTTCCTTCAGCCTTTCGTTGTTTTCCACTTCTATGAGAAACTCTGTTTTTTCATCAGAAGTAAATTCATCCGCAAAATATTTATTCAGACAATTCTCCATATACACAGTCCTTTTTTATCAAAGAACGATTATCTCAATAAATACCCCTAAAAAATACCGATAAATTCATTAAAAAGTTATGCAGCCAATGTCACATTGAGTTTTGCTCTCAACTTTTTTAGTGCTATTCCCATCTGACATTCCACTGTATTTACCGAAATGCCCAAACGTTCGGATATTTCCCTATACTTCAATCCTTCCATGCGACTTAACAAAAATATGTCACGACATCTTTTAGGCAAACTATTGATAGCATCCCGTATCAGGTTCTCCATCTGATTTCTTTCTGATATATCATATACATCAAAACGATCCAAAGATTGCAATTTCAGATTCAACTCAATCTCAAAAGAAGCCTTCACATTCTCGACATACTTTTGCTCGAATACTTTATGCTTTAAATAATCCAAACATTTGTTTCTTACAAGCCTGAAAAGATAAGCATTCATATTCTCAATATGATTCATTGACTCTCTCTTTTCCCATAAGTCTGTAAACACATCTTGTGTTATGTTCTCAGCCTCCTCTTCCGACATCACAAATTCTTTTGCAAACCGAACTAGTTTGGGATAATAAATAAGATACAATTCTGAAAAACTCATAGTTGTGTGTTTCTTTAGATTAGTATTCAGTTATCAAAAATCTTGTGATGCAAATATAGAGATGAAAAAAGCCTACTTCTTAATGGAAGTAGGCGGGAAAGTAAACGTTTTAGAGATTAATATATGTATATAAATCTAATAATCAACACTTTAAAAAGATTTCATTTTTTAGTTTTGGTAAACCGGATAGAATCATTTTTGAGACAAAGAACCAAGCATTTTTACCTCCTCCTCAAAGATATTACTATCAAGAGTGGACATTCTCTTCACTTTACTCTTATAATTATAGATTGTCTGCACAGAATAATGCAAAAATACAGCAATCTGTCCAACATCGGTAATTCCTAACCGTATCAATGCAAATATGCGTAATTCTGTATTCAGTTGGTCCTTTTCCAGTTTATAGCGTTCCTCCGGTTTCAACAAAGCATTGAACTTTTCCACAAAGTTAGGATACAATTTAAGGAACGCTTTATCAAAGTTATGATAAAGTTCTTCAAGTTCCTTTTCAAAAGGTCGGGAGGATGACTTATATAAATCATCAATCTGTCCGGTCTTGATTTTCCTGTTCACATTCTTCCTGTACTCATCGAGTTTATTAATATAAACAGCACATTGATTCATAAAATACCCCACATATTTTTCCTTAATCAGATTAGCTTCGTCGAGATTCTTATTCAGTCCGACCAGTTCCTCATTCATAGCTTTAAGATGCCGTTTAGCCCGGGATACAATTTTTGTTTGTTTATATGTAAAATACAGGGTGATAGCAAGAGCTACCACAAACAAGCTAGTCAGAAATATATAGAAACGGAGGTTCTGCTTTTGTTTTTCCAACCGGATCAAGTATGTATTTTCAATAATCGGATGGATACGAGCAATTACCGTATTCTTAAAACGGGAATTATAAAAGATGGCATCATCCAACGCTACTTTTATATAATTATAAGCCCTGTCTATATCTCCTTTATGATACAAATTAACTGCCAATGTCAATAATGCCTCATTCTCTTTGACAGCTAGTTTTGTATCTGTCATAGCAGCCAGCATTAGAAACTTTTCTTCCAGTGCATAATTCCCAATCAACCGATAAGCCCTGGCAAGTCCCATAGCCATCATAGCATAGCCATGGGATGCCGGCTCTTGTTTATCATATATCTCTGTCAAAATCAGAAGAGCCTCTTTGGTACTTCCCTTATCTTGAAGCTTCACAGCTTTTTCTTTTCTATATTCATCCGACTGATCAAATAAGATGCTCATCACGGTATCCCGATAAGCCTCTTTTTCCGATATATACTCGTTTGAAAAACGTACATCGTCCGTGTATTTAATGAGATTTTCATAATAACGTATACGATTCCAGCAATACAAAGCTTTCAAATGATCGGGTAAATCTGCACATTTTATCGACTTAAAAATATCATTTGCTTGAATAAACAAACCGGATAAAGAATAGACAAAAGCCAACCGAAGCTGCTCTTCCAAAAGATATTCTTTATTACCGATTGTTTTTGCTATATCAATATTCTCATGAATGTATTGTTCTGCCGAGTCACAGACAAAGGTTTCATATTGATGGATAATCTCTTTATTTAAATTGTATATATCCTCCAACGAATTAAGGCCAACCTTCTTTTTCTTTAATTCTTTTATGGTAGCTTCTTTTTTCTGGGTATATATCAAACGTTCAGAAATCACTTTGTCTAACACCTTCAACAAAGAATCATTCTCACTATCTGCATAGAGGTAAAACAAGGAGTTTAGAAGGAAAAATATAAACCAAAGTGTGCGTTTCATAATCATGTATTCTTTCTTAATCTGCAAAAAAATGTATTTTCTTTGTGTAATTCGCAAAAAAGAGCGTAAATCATTCTTTTTATTGCATCTTTTAACAAATGAAGATGGAGAAATTACCCCATTCTAAATGATATTTGTGAAACCATACTGATTAAAAAATGAATCTAAAAGATATGGAGTTAAAAAAAGCTTTTTTGCCATACGGACTTTGCAAAAAGTATAAATATTAGTTCTATATTTGCAGCCGTTAAAGGAGAAAGATGAAACAAAGCTTAAAATTCGGACTACTTTTAGTGTTGGCTTTGCTCATCCATTGCGCAACTAACGGAGCAATGGAAGATATGTGCAAAGTTTCCTCCCCGACTTATCGGCAGGAGAAATGCTATGTATCACAAGATCGTCCGATTCAGGATGCTTTGGAACGTCTTTATAATCTTTATACGACTCAAACCTGTGACATGAGTCATACAGACGTCGCACATGTTCCGACAGATAAAAGCATGTTTTTGTTAATCGCTTATTTCTGTGACCATTACAAACATCAAAGTCCACCTTACCCTGTCTCATCCCATTCTCCTACATACTATTACGATCCTATCTCCTATTATATATATGGGTTGAGAAAGATTGTCATTTAGCCTACAGTACAGTAGACTCTTTTGCTCGTCATTTATTACAGTTGGTTTTATTCTCCATAGGGCGAATAGACTAATTGCTTATTTCTATATAATATTCAATCTAAACAGCTATTGAATTATGAATTTTACATTTTTAGTTGTTGTTTTACTGACAGCGCTTGCTTTTGTCGGTGTAGTAATAGCCCTCTCGCGTGCTATCTCTCCCCGTTCATACAACCTGCAAAAGTTTGAGGCTTATGAATGTGGTATACCGACACGTGGTAAATCATGGATGCAGTTCCGTGTAGGCTACTACTTGTTTGCCATCCTATTCCTTATGTTCGATGTCGAAACAGCTTTTCTGTTTCCGTGGGCGGTAGTTATGCGTGACATGGGACCACAGGGACTTATTAGTGTTCTCTTCTTCTTTATCATTTTAGTTCTAGGTCTTGCTTATGCCTGGAGGAAAGGAGCTTTGGAATGGAAATAACCAAAAAGCCAAAAATAAAATCTATTCCGTATGATGAGTTTATCGACAATGAATCATTGGAAAAGTTGGTCAAGGAACTTAATGCAGGAGGAGCCAATGTTGCCCTCGGAGTACTTGACGACTTTATCAACTGGGGGCGCAGCAATTCACTGTGGCCGCTTACCTTTGCAACCAGTTGTTGTGGTATCGAATTTATGGCACTGGGTGCCGCGCGTTATGACATGGCCCGCTTTGGGTTTGAAGTAGCACGTGCCAGCCCGCGTCAGGCTGATATGATTATGGTATGCGGAACAATCACCAATAAAATGGCTCCGGTACTGAAACGACTTTATGACCAGATGCCCGATCCGAAGTATGTGGTTGCCGTAGGCGGATGCGCTGTCAGCGGAGGTCCTTTCAAGAAGTCCTATCACGTAGTAAACGGGGTGGACAAGATTCTTCCGGTAGATGTATATATTCCCGGATGCCCGCCACGTCCTGAAGCTTTCTATTATGGCATGATGCAATTGCAACGCAAAGTGAAAATAGAAAAGTTCTTTGGTGGAGTAAACAGAAAAGAGAAGAAACCGGATTATTTAAAAAATGAAGAATGATGAATGATGAATGAAGAATTCGCATGCAACATCCCGGCAGATTTTTCATTCTTAATTTTTCATTCTTAATTTAATTTGATTTATGCAAGAAATACAATTTATAGCTCCTGCAGCGTTACACGACGAGATGCTGCGCTTGCGAAATGAAAAACAGATGGACTTTCTCGAAAGCCTCACCGGTATGGACTGGGGAGTAGCCGATGAGAAAGACGCTCCGGAAAAACTCCGCGGCTTAGGCGTAGTCTACCATCTGGAATCTACCATTACAGGCGAACGGATAGCACTAAAAACAGCGACAACCAACCGCGAGCTACCGGAAATTCCGTCTGTCAGCGACATCTGGAAGATAGCCGACTTCTACGAACGTGAAGTTTTTGATTTTTATGGCATCACCTTTGTCGGTCATCCTGATATGCGCCGGCTCTACCTGCGCAACGATTGGATCGGTTATCCGATGCGTAAAGATAACGACCCGGAAAAGGATAACCCACTGTGCATGACTAATGAAGAGACGTTTGATACGACTCAAGAAATAGAACTGAACCCGGACGGAACCATCAAGAACAAAGAGACGAAACTGTTCGGCGAAGAAGAATATGTAGTCAACATCGGTCCGCAGCACCCTGCTACTCATGGTGTAATGCGCTTCCGTGTTTCTCTGGAAGGTGAAATTATTCGTAAGATTGATGCGAACTGCGGGTATATCCACCGAGGCATCGAGAAAATGAATGAAAGCCTCACTTACCCTCAAACATTGGCTTTGACAGACCGTCTGGACTATTTGGGCGCGCATCAGAACCGCCATGCATTGTGTATGTGCATTGAAAAAGCCATGGGCATTGAGGTCAGTGAACGCGTACAGTACATCCGTACCATAATGGACGAGTTGCAACGTATCGATTCTCACTTGCTGTTCTACTCTTGTCTTGCTATGGACTTAGGAGCGTTGACAGCATTCTTTTATGGATTCCGTGACCGCGAGAAAATTCTCGATATCTTTGAAGAAACTTGCGGCGGGCGTCTGATTATGAACTACAATACGATTGGCGGTGTACAGGCTGATCTTCATCCTAACTTCGTCAAACGAGTAAAAGAGTTCATTCCTTATATGAGAGGAATCATCCACGAATATCACGATATATTCACGGGTAACATCATCGCACAAAGCCGTATGAAAGGCGTCGGTGTGTTAAGCCGTGAAGATGCCATCTCTTTCGGTTGTACAGGAGGTACAGGCCGTGCATCAGGATGGGCGTGTGACGTACGTAAACGAATGCCATACGGTGTATATGACAAAGTCGATTTCAAAGAAATCGTTTATACGGAAGGTGACTGCTTTGCCCGTTACCTAGTGCGTATGGATGAGATTATGGAAAGTCTGAACATCATTGAGCAATTAATAGACAATATTCCCGAGGGACCTTATCAGGAAAAGATGAAACCTATCATCCGTGTTCCGGAAGGCAGTTACTATGCAGCAGTAGAAGGAAGTCGTGGTGAATTTGGTGTCTTCCTGGAAAGTCAGGGTGACAAAACGCCTTACCGCCTACACTACCGTGCTACAGGATTGCCGCTTGTTGCTGCAATTGACACCATTTGCCGGGGCACAAAGATTGCCGACTTAATTGCTATTGGCGGAACAATAGATTATGTCGTTCCGGATATTGACAGATAATACTTAATTATTAAAAATATATGTTCGACTTTAGTATAGTAACAAACTGGATACATGAGCTACTGCTCTCCATTATGCCGGAGGGATTAGCCATCTTTATAGAATGTGTAGCTGTCGGCGTGTGCCTCGTAGCACTGTATGCCATCCTGGCTATCATATTGATCTACATGGAGCGTAAGGTCTGCGGTTTCTTCCAGTGTCGTCTTGGACCGAACCGTGTTGGTAAATGGGGTTCTATCCAAGTGGTCTGCGACGTGCTCAAAATGCTGACCAAAGAAATCTTCATGCCGAAGGGTGCCGACCATTTCCTTTACAATCTTGCTCCATTCATGGTGATTATCGCTTCATTCCTGACTTTCGCTTGTATTCCTTTTAATAAAGGTGCGGCGATTCTGGACTTTAATGTGGGCGTGTTCTTCCTGTTGGCAGCTTCCAGCATTGGAGTTGTCGGTATCTTGCTGGCCGGTTGGGGTAGTAACAACAAATTCTCTTTGATCGGTGCCATGCGAAGCGGTGCACAGATTATCAGTTATGAACTTTCTGTTGGTATGAGTATCATGACAATGGTAGTGCTGACGGGAACCATGCAATTTTCTGAAATCGTAGAAGGACAAGCTAATGGTTGGTTCATCTTCAAGGGACATATTCCTGCGGTCATTGCTTTCATCATCTATCTGATTGCCGGAAATGCAGAATGTAACCGTGGCCCGTTCGACCTTCCCGAAGCAGAAAGTGAGTTGACTGCCGGATATCATACTGAATACTCTGGTATGGGCTTCGGTTTCTTCTATCTGGCAGAATATTTGAATCTGTTTATCGTAGCCAGTGTTGCCGCCACCATCTTCCTGGGAGGATGGATGCCGCTGCACATTGTTGGTTTGGATGGATTTAATGCTGTAATGGATTATATTCCGGGCTTTATCTGGTTCTTCGCCAAAGCATTCTTTGTGGTATTCCTTCTGATGTGGATCAAATGGACTTTCCCACGCTTGCGTATCGACCAGATCTTGAATCTGGAATGGAAATACCTGGTCCCAATTTCTATGGTAAATCTATTACTAATGGCATGCTGCGTAGCTTTCGGCTTCCACTTTTGATAAATGAAAATTATGGAATATAAAGATAAAAAATATACGTACTTAGGTGGTCTGGTGCATGGCATCAGTACACTGGCAACGGGTATGAAAACCAGCATCAAGGTATACTTCCGTAAGAAAGTGACCGAGCAATATCCCGAAAACCGGAAAGAGCTGAAAATGTTCGACCGTTTCCGTGGTACGCTGAATATGCCCCACAATGAGAATAATGAACATCGCTGTGTAGCTTGCGGACTGTGTCAAATGGCCTGTCCGAACGATACAATCAAAGTGACCAGCGAAACCGTCGAAACAGAAGATGGAAAGAAGAAGAAAATCCTGGCAACCTATGAATATGATTTGGGTGCCTGTATGTTCTGCCAGCTCTGTGTCAATGCTTGTCCGCACGATGCCATCACGTTCGATCAGAACTTCGAACATGCAGTCTTCGACCGGACGAAACTTGTCCTGAAGTTGAACCACGACGGTAGTAAAGTAATAGAAAAGAAAAAAGAAGTTTAGATATGGGATCAACACTTGAAACAGTAGTATTCTACTTTTTGGCAGCATTTATTATTGCTATGTCCATCATGACGGTGACTACCCAACGTATCGTACGCTCGGCCACCTACCTGCTCTTCGTGCTCTTCGGCACGGCCGGCATCTATTTTTTGCTGGGTTACACCTTTCTGGGTTCCGTTCAGATTATGGTTTATGCCGGTGGTATCGTCGTTCTTTATGTATTCTCCATCCTGTTGACCAGTGGAGAAGGCGACCGGGCCGAGAAAGCAAAACGAAGTAAAGTCTTAGCCGGACTCTTCACTATGATTGCCGGTTTAGCCATTATCCTTTTTATCACACTGAAGCACGATTTCATGCAGACAGCTAATTTGGCCCCGCAAGAAATTAGCATTCATGCTATCGGGAACGCTTTATTAAGTAGTGACAAATACGGTTATGTATTGCCTTTCGAAGCTGTCAGCATATTATTGCTGGCGTGTATCATCGGTGGCATCATGATTGCACGTAAGAGATAGGAATTTTAAGTATTAACTATCAAAATAGAGTTCGAATATGATACACATGGAATATTACCTGGTAGTTTCTACCATCATGATGTTTGCAGGAATCTATGGATTCTTTACCCGCCGAAATACACTGGCTATCCTGATTTCTGTAGAGTTAATGCTGAATGCTACGGACATCAACTTCGCCGTATTCAATCGTTTCCTTTTTCCGGGGGGAATGGAGGGTTATTTCTTTGCACTCTTTTCCATCGCCATCTCGGCTGCGGAAACTGCAATAGCTATCGCCATCATGATTAACATTTATCGTAATCTTCGAAGCATTCAGGTGCGCAATCTGGACGAGTTGAAGTGGTGATTTGTTTCATTCCCAGGAACAAGGTGTTTCATCCCTTGAAACACTTCGTTTCACACCGAGAAACAAAGTGTTTCTCACCGAGGAACAACTAGTTTCACACCGGGAAACCAAACAGAAGGTCCGAGTATAGTGATTATCAGCTATAAGACCAAGAATTAATAATAATAACTCAAGTAATTAAATAAAACTGTATGGAACTAACAATTCTAATACTCCTTCTTCCTTTCTTCTCCTTTCTCATATTGGGAATCGGAGGTAAATGGATGTCCCACCGGACAGCGGGTACAATTGGTACGCTGATACTGGGAGCAGTAGCAGTACTATCCTACGTTACAGCTATCCAATATTTCTCCGCTCCACGACTGGAAGACGGAACATTCGCCACACTGATGCCTTACAACTTCACGTGGCTTCCTTTTACAGAGACTTTACACTTCGATTTGGGCATCTTGCTCGATCCTATATCGGTAATGATGTTGATCGTCATCTCTACAGTGTCACTGATGGTACATATCTACTCTTTCGGTTACATGAAAGGAGAAGTCGGTTTTCAACGCTATTACGCTTTCCTATCCCTGTTTACCATGTCTATGCTGGGATTGGTCGTTGCAACCAACATCTTCCAGATGTACCTTTTTTGGGAGCTGGTGGGGGTAAGTTCTTATCTGCTAATCGGTTTTTATTATACAAAACCGGCTGCCATCGCTGCTTCCAAGAAAGCGTTTATTGTTACTCGCTTTGCTGACTTGGGCTTCCTGATCGGTATCCTGATTTACGGATATTACGGTGGTACATTCGGCTTCACTCCGGATACAGTATCCTTGATAAGCGGTGGAGCTTCTATGCTTCCGTTGGCTCTCGGACTGATGTTTGTCGGTGGTGCCGGTAAAAGTGCCATGTTCCCGTTGCATATCTGGTTGCCGGATGCAATGGAAGGTCCTACTCCGGTCAGCGCATTGATTCATGCAGCTACCATGGTAGTTGCCGGTGTATATCTGGTGGCACGTATGTTCCCACTTTTCATTACATACGCACCGAATACGCTGCACATGGTTGCTTGGATAGGTGCATTTACAGCATTCTACGCGGCAAGTGTGGCTTGCGTACAATCAGACATCAAACGTGTACTGGCTTTCTCTACCATTTCACAGATTGGCTTCATGATGGTAGCTCTGGGTGTTTGTACTTCCATGAATCCACACGAAGGAGGTTTGGGCTACATGGCTTCCATGTTCCACCTTTTCACACATGCCATGTTTAAGGCATTGCTCTTCCTCGGTGCAGGTAGCATCATTCATGCTGTACATTCTAATGAAATGTCCGCTATGGGAGGTTTACGCAAATATATGCCGATCACTCACTGGACATTCCTGATTGCTTGTCTGGCTATTGCCGGTATTCCTCCGTTCTCGGGCTTCTTCTCGAAAGATGAAATTCTGGCTGCTTGTTTCCAATACAGCCCTGTAATGGGATGGGTGATGACAGTCATCGCTGCAATGACAGCTTTCTATATGTTCCGCCTTTACTACGGTATTTTTTGGGGCAAGGAAAACAAAGAACTTCATGCACATCACACACCACATGAGAGTCCGTTGGCTATGACTTTCCCGCTGATGTTCCTGGCAGTTGTAACTTGTGGAGCAGGATTTATTCCTTTCGGACACTTCATCAGTTCGAATGGTGAATCTTATTCTATCCATCTCGATCCGTCAGTAGCTATTACGAGCGTTGTTATTGCGATTATTTCGATTGCAATCGCTACATGGATGTACAAGAATGCCAAACAGCCTGTTGCTGATTCGTTGGCAAAACGATTCAAAGGTCTGCACAAGGCAGCCTATAATCGCTTCTATATTGATGATATCTACCAGTTTATTACGCATAAGATTATCTTCCGCTGCATCTCTACTCCTATCGCATGGTTCGACCGTCATGTAGTGGATGGATTCTTTGACTTCCTGGCATGGGCCACCAATACAACAAGCGACGAGATTCGTGGTTTGCAGAGCGGTCAGGTACAACAATATGCGTATGTGTTCCTTTGCGGTGCATTGGCACTTATCCTACTGCTGATTCTCTAAATAGTAAATAGTAAATCTTTAAATAGTAAATCATAAAGATGAATTTCTTATCCATATTCGTACTTATCCCCTTATTGATGCTGGCCGGACTTTGGGCAGCACGAGGAATCAAAGCCATCCGGGGGGTTATGGTTACTGGCGCATCGGCACTTCTGATTGCCTCCGTCGTACTTACATTCCTGTATCTGGGAGAGCGTAGCGCCGGAAATACGGCAGAAATGCTTTTCCGTGCAGATACGCTTTGGTATGCCCCGCTTCACATATCTTATTCAGTAGGTGTTGACGGAATTTCGGTAGCCATGTTGTTATTGTCTGCTGTCATCGTATTCACCGGTACATTCGCTTCCTGGCGCCTGCAACCGCTGACGAAAGAATATTTCCTCTGGTTCACCCTGTTGTCTATGGGAGTATTCGGATTCTTTATATCCGTCGATTTGTTCACCATGTTCATGTTCTATGAAATTGCGTTGATACCGATGTACCTGCTGATTGGTGTATGGGGATCAGGACGTAAAGAATATGCAGCCATGAAACTGACCCTTATGTTGATGGGCGGTTCCGCTTTCCTATTGATCGGTATTCTCGGAATCTATTTCGGCTCGGGAGCAACCACCATGAACCTTCTCGAAATTGCACAGTTGCACAACATACCTTTTGCACAGCAATGCATCTGGTTCCCGCTGACTTTCCTCGGCTTCGGTGTATTGGGCGCCCTTTTCCCGTTCCACACATGGAGTCCTGACGGTCACGCTTCTGCCCCGACTGCCGTATCCATGCTTCATGCCGGAGTATTGATGAAACTGGGAGGTTACGGATGTTTCCGTATCGCCATGTATCTGATGCCGGAAGCAGCCAACGAACTTTCCTGGATATTCCTGATACTGACAGGTATCTCTGTAGTCTACGGAGCCTTCTCCGCTTGCGTACAGACCGACTTGAAATATATCAATGCTTATTCATCCGTATCTCACTGCGGACTGGTTCTTTTCGCCATTCTGATGCTAAACCAGACAGCAGCAACAGGAGCAATCCTTCAGATGCTTTCGCACGGATTAATGACAGCCTTGTTCTTTGCTCTGATCGGTATGATATATGGACGTACACACACACGTGACGTTCGCGAACTTGCCGGTTTAATGAAAATTATGCCGTTCCTTAGTGTATGTTATGTGATTGCCGGTCTTGCCAACCTCGGTCTGCCGGGATTAAGCGGTTTCATTGCTGAAATGACTATCTTCGTCGGCTCTTTCCAGAACAACGACGTATTTCACCGCACACTGACCATCATCGCCTGCTCTTCGATTGTGATTACCGCAGTCTACATCCTGCGCCTGGTAGGTAAGATTCTATACGGAACCTGCACCAACAAACATCACCTCGAACTGACCGACGCAACTTGGGACGAACGTGTAGCCGTTATCTGCCTCATCGTTTGCGTTGCCGGACTAGGTATGGCTCCTTTCTGGGTTAGCCACATGATTGGTGAAAGCGTATTACCGGTTGTCTCACAACTAATCCCCTAACTCATAAATCATAATTCTTAATTCATAAATAAACAAGATGGATTATTCACAATTTCTAAATATGCGAGAAGAGCTGTCGCTCATAGCTGTCTTACTGCTGCTATTTCTAGCTGACCTCTTCATGAGTCCGGATGCACACAAAAATAGTGGGAAAGCACGCCTGAACACCATGTTGCCCGTTATTCTGATGGCTATCCATACGGCTATCAACTTGATTCCGGGAACTGCTGCCGATGCATTCGGTGGTATGTATCACTATGTACCGATGCACACTGTTGTTAAATCGATCCTGAATGTCGGTACACTGATTGTTTTCCTGATGGCGCACGAGTGGATGAAAAGAGAAGACACTTCATTCAAACAAGGAGAATTCTATGTGCTTACACTCTCTACCTTGTTTGGTATGTATCTCATGATTTCCGCCGGACATTTCCTGATGTTCTTCATCGGTCTTGAAACAGCTTCTATTCCGATGGCAGCATTGATTGCCTTCGATAAATACCGTCACAACTCTGCCGAAGCAGGTGCCAAATACATTCTGACAGCTCTTTTCTCCAGTGCATTGCTGTTGTTTGGTCTGTCCATGATCTATGGTTCTGCCGGGACTCTTTATTTCGATGACCTCCCTGCCCATATCGACGGAAATCCGTTACAGATCATGGCATTTATATTCTTCTTCACAGGAATGGCATTCAAGTTATCACTGGTTCCATTCCACTTATGGACAGCAGACGTTTACGAAGGCGCTCCGAGTACAGTTACCGCTTATTTGAGTGTTATATCAAAAGGATCGGCAGCATTTGTATTATTGGCCGTCCTTATCAAAGTATTCGCTCCAATGATTAATGACTGGCAGGAAGTACTTTATTGGGTAACCATCGCTTCTATCACTATTGCCAATATATTTGCTGTCCGTCAGCAAAACCTGAAACGTTTGATGGCGTTCTCCAGTATTTCGCAAGCGGGATATATTATGTTAGGCGTTATCGGAGGCACAGCACAAGGCATGACGGCATTGGTATATTATGTATTAGTGTACGCTGCCGCCAACCTCGGAGTATTTGCCGTTATCACTATCGTGGCATTACGCAGTCAGAAATTCACGCTCGAAGATTACGCAGGACTTTATAAAACGAATCCCAAAATCGCTCTCTTGATGACTCTGTCTCTGTTCTCATTGGCAGGCATCCCTCCGTTTGCCGGATTCTTCTCTAAGTTCTTTATCTTCATGGCTGCTTTCGATGCAGGTTTCCACTTGCTGGTATTCATCGCATTGGTAAATACAGTGATTTCGTTGTATTACTATCTATTGATTGTAAAAGCAATGTATATCACTCCTTCCGACAACCCAATTCCTACTTTCCGCAGCGACCGCTGCACAAAATGGGGACTGGCACTTTGCACGCTGGGTATCATCGGACTGGGTATTGCAAGTATTGTATATCAATCTATCGATAAACTGTCGTTCGGAATTTAAACGGACTACACCTTTTCACCAAAGAAACGGTCTTGGTTTCATGTCAGTATCAATCGACATCAAAACCAAGACTGTTTCTTCTATATAAAAGCCGCTTTTATTAATGAGGAAGGAAGATATTCACCTGCCTTATTACCACTCTACCGGGCACAGTTCATCTCTTCCGTCACGATCACTCCGGGAATAGTAAACCAAAACCTTGATCCTTTTCCTTTTTCAGAATCAACGCCAATCCGCCCACCTAATTGTTCAACGATGCTCTGACAAATAGAAAGTCCCAATCCTGTACCGTGTACAAAAGAATTAAGCTTCACAAAACGCTCAAAGATATGTGGCAACTGCTCTTTTTCAATACCGATTCCCGTATCTTCGACATAAAACTCCAATTCTCCGTCTTTTAGTTTATACCCCACATGAATACTTCCTTCAGAGGTAAACTTCATTGCATTGTTAACAAAGTTAGAGATCACCTGATGTATACGGTTACGGTCACTAATGACATGACAAACCGGAAGATGATCATCAAACACCAGTTCCACCTCTTCTTTCGCTTTCATCCCCATAGAGCGGACAATATCCTCACATAACAGATTTACATCTACATCTCCGTTAGTAAACTCAAATGTACCCGCTTCAATCTTTGACAAATCGAGTATATCTGAAATTAATTGCAACAAAAGTTCATTATTCTCACGTACAATCTTAATATACTCCTGACGTTCTGCCAGCTCTTCAGTTTCTACCAGCAAATCGGAGAAACCGACAATGGCATTCAGCGGCGTACGGATTTCATGACTCATATTGGCAAGGAAAGCACTTTTCAAACGATCCATCATCTCTGCTTTATCACGTGCCTGAATCAATTCGGCTTCAGTCTCCTTCAATTCTGTAATGTCATAATTGATACCGATGATTTCTATTTCATTTTCTTCCGGTTTATAATTGGTGACCATTACATTACTGCTGACCCAATTCCATTCGTTCTTCGTTCCGGGACGACGAATACGCATCTCCCCTTGGAAATGCCTCCTTTTTCCGTCTCTGACTCCATCATAAAAATCAAGGAAACGCTTACGGTCTTCGGGATGCATTTGGCTATAAACTGCTACCACCTCACTCAAAGGAATATCTTCCTCCTCACCTAAATTCTTATACCACTGTTTTATAGCATAACCTTTGCGGTTCAAGAGATTCAATTTAGCATATCCTACTTTTGCATAATCGGATATCATCAAGAAGAAATTCTCAAAATCACGAATACGGTTCATTGCATCAATACGCTCCGTATTGTCAATGCTTATTAAAATATATCCGCTGAAGTTGCCCTCATTATCATATAGTTTACTAACCTTCGAATATAGTTCTATCACATTAGAACGGCTTGTCTCATAATATCCTCCTGCTTGCTCAAAAGAATAATTAAGTCTGAAATCCACCAGATCTTCATTCCGCACACGATCACGAATCCCCTGCGGCACATTCGGATTCTCAAAGAAATTAACCCCTATCACATCCGATTTATTCACTACACCGAATATTTCTAAATCCTTATTATTCAAATCTATCAAATAGCCGTCCTTATCGTAGATCTCTACTCCTGCCGGAATATTAGCAAAGATATTCTTAAAGAGTTTTTCACTACGATCCAATGCCCGGTTAGCTTGTACCGATCCCGTAGAATCGAGGAATAGACCGACTATTTCGTCCTTTCCGGGAGAATAAATCACCCAATGCGTATACCGTTCCGTTCGAGGGAAATATTCATCTTTCTCTCTATAAGAATTACTATCCAGTATTTCTTCCAGAAAATTAAGTTTTTGGAGATAGTCAGGATGCTTTTCAGATGCCAAAGAACCAATATACGACTCCAAAGGAAGCCCGAAAAAGGTTGAACTGACCTCATTCGCATCCGTCACCCGATAATCGCAAGGTTTATTATTCTCGTCACGGATAATGGACATACGTATATATCCCATCGGCATAAAATGAAACAGATTATTTAGGAAAGTCTGTTCACGGATTACCTTGTCCTTAGTTTTACGCAACTCGATACAGATATTTATAATATTTCCCAATGAGGAGAACCATTGAAAATCTTCATTACTCCAGTCATGGTAAGTCTCAACCAAATCAATCCCCATATATCCCCAAACGCGGTCGCCTGTCATCAAAGGAGTCACCATTAACGATTTGATTCCCTGAACTACAAGAATCTGATATTCATCAGGAGCCTCTTCTAATAACTGCTCCAATGTATTTAAAATAATCGGCTTGCCCGATAATATCTGTTCACTCCACCATTTTGACTCACTGGCAGGCATGTCCTGCAGATTGTCTATCTCTGCCGATACTCCTTCAGAAACAACTTCGTAGATACAACTATGATGGGCATAAATTTCATCGTATTCAAAAATATAAACACGACCTTTTCCATTATAAAGATTCAGAATATCTCTTAAAATATCTGCGATACAAGATTCTACTGCCTCATCACGTAGGAAACGAAGCAACGATTGCGAAACAAAATTCTGACGACAAAGCAGGTCATTCACACGTCTTAATGCATCCCTTTGATCTTCTTCCTTGGGAGCCTCAACGCGCTGGATTATTCCGAAAGACTTATCACCTCCATCAACACCTGTACCCTTCTCACGAAAAGCCAGACGGGTATGCAACCAGACCTCGCCATATTTTGAATGAATAGGGAAAGTTTGTTCATAAAAGTCCTTATGGATAGAAGAATTTGCCCGGAACTCCTGGGCAATCTGCTTGCGATAATCTTCACGTATCAGGTTCAGAAAATCCGAAGTAGAGATGGTGTCGCCGTCCAATCCCAAAAGATCAGAAAGATAATCGGAACATAAATAATATCCTGCCGTTAAATCTACTTCCCACCACCCGATTTGTGCAAGAGAAGCCATTTTTCTGTATCGCTCGTTGTCTGTCTGCATATTTTGTATTATTGTAAGACAATAGGTTGACAAATATACAAAAAAGGTAATCACTGATACCATAAAGGAGCAAATAAAAAAGCTAAAAGAAGATTACGAAAATAAATAAATAGAATATGGGAGAATCTGTTTGTTACAAATTCTCCCATACCTCCTATTGAAAAATACGGACTCCGCTAACCTATATCTTATTATAATGAGGAAATATTATATCCAGTCCAAGTAAACAGGGATGCATCTGCACCAGTATTCGTAGTCGGCTCGGTAAATGTATTCAATGTACCGTTCAGCTTATTCTTAAAGTTCAATGTATGGGTGATACTGATGCTGGAAGACGCACTTCCTGCCCCTTTACTGTCATTCATATCAATCAAATCGATTGTACCGCCAGAACCTTTGACAAGAGCATTGGTGATCGTAGCTTTTGCTCCACGACGGATTTTAATCACGTCTTGCATACGGTCTACATTATCCGTTGTATTGGCAGCATTATTTACGATTGTCATATTTTCAACCGCAAAGTCTGACTGACGTAAATGATCCGAATAATCACCATCCAAGTTACCATCTGCTTCAATGCCGCGCGGATCTGCTTCCGTACTGGTATAACCGCTTTCCCAAACACCATAGCAGTTTTTCAATTTACCGGAATATCCTTGAGTGAAGTCGAACATATCATCATCCGGGTTCACAGCCAACAAGTTGGTTACATTCACCGTACCGCCAAAGAATTCGATGGCATCATCTGCGCTCTCAAGAATATAGATATTCTCAATCTTGGTACCGTTTCCAACACCGTTCAGTGTCAATCCGTTGTGCTCGATATCAGCAGTAGAGCGAGCACCGGCATAGCAGATTTTCACATAAGTCAGTGAACCGGAATTGTCATTATCGACATTACCACCGTATTTATAGTTGTTGTCGATTTCCGTCAGACCTGTATCACTCTTATTGGCGTTCGAACCGGAAATCGGAGCTTTACCATTGATAATAATTCCTCCCCAATAACCGGATGTAGGGGTTGTTGAATTGGCAGTAAAAACAATCGGTTTATCAGCTGTACCGTCAGCATAAAGTTTACCGCCTTGTGCTACCAGCAGATAACTGCTGAAACCTTCGCGAGCCTTAATTGTTGTTCCGGCAGGGATATTCAGACGGCCTCCATTTTCAATGACTACCGTTCCGTTCAGAATATATTCCTTAGCTTCCAGTGTCTGTTCTCCGGTCAGCGTGCCGGACAGGATATTTTCGCCCACAACAATAGAGCTACCGGTCCCACCGTTGTTTCCACCATCTCCGTTACCATCACCGTCTCCGTCACTATCACTGCTACATGCAGTCAATGTAAGTGCTGTTGCCATAACGGCAAACGTCATAAAGTTCACAAACAATCTTTTCATTTTGCTTTCATTATTAGTTAATAATCTTATTTCATCACCCGGCTTAGAATGTACACGACACTCCCAGGCTTATATTTATTCCTTTCTTATAATCATTCAATATCACCTTTTCCCCGTTTTCGTTCGCTTTGCGGCTTAACTTATAAGAGGGATTCAGCAGGTTGCGGGCTTTCAGGTTAAGGGAAAGATGCTTGTTCAGTTTGGCTTGGGACACAAAATCCAGTGTCAGTACTCCCTGCTCCATCATATCCTGATACCCCTGTGTGCCAATGGTATATATCTTATCACTCACATAATTAAGTACCAATGTATTGACAAAACTGCGTTCTCCTTTCGTGAAGTTATGCGAGAGATCGAAATTGACAATCCACGGTGCAGCTCCTTCCAGTTGCGAGCCAGTGGTAACCGTTGCCAAAGGCATTTTTGCATTCGTGTAGATATAAGAGCCATTCAATCCCAAAGAGAGTTTATTCATTCCGTGCGCAGCATTACTCACCGGACGGACAAACAGATTCTTACGTATTTCTATCTCCACTCCTGCCACGGTTGCCTTATCCGCTATATTCTCATAAGAAAGATAACCTCCGGCACTTGCCACTTCGATGCGGGATATCGGATTCTTAATCAATTTATAGAAAGCTGTGAGAGAAATCAACTCGGTCGGAGTGGGATTAAAGTCCCACTTCAGATCAAGGTTATAATGATCCGAAGGTTTCAGATTGGGATTCCCCTGACTGTTGAAGTTCACGCCGACATAACGGTAAGGAGATATTTCCTTTGCCTGCGGAAGCGTATATGTTTTACTAGCTCCCAGACGAAGCGAGTTTTTATCATTCAGATTGTATTTGAGATTCAAGCTGGGCAGGAAATAATCTTTTTGGATGGTATTGTTTCCTTTAGAACCTCCACGATTCACATTGTAATCCACTTCAATATCTACCTTGTCGTATTTCATTCCCAGATTCACAATCCAACGGGGAGTAAACTGGTAGGTAGCCTCGGCATAAGCGGAATGGATATTCTTTTTCACGGTATATTCATCTAAGTTCTTTTGTATCTTGAACCAGTCGGAAGCAAAGTTTTCCTGATTATAATAATCGTCAAGCGAGAAGTCGTCCAAAGAAGGGATGGTAGAAACATGTCCTACGGTCAGGTTATACTCCGTAGCTTTGAAGTTATCATCTACGAATCGGCCTGTATATCCGAAACGGATATTCGAAATTTCGTCTATATTATCTTTCAGACGATAGACCAAGCCTGCTTTTACATTCAAGTCGTCTTCATCTAAAGTTGAGAAATAGCGCTGTTGTGAGTTGCCCCTTAGCAACGTATAGCCGTCTTCCGCTTTAGTCAGGTTATTGATACGACGATCCGGTTCATACCCTTTCACCATATTATAGGAAGCACCTGCATCGAGACTTAATGATTTGGTCAATCCCCAGTTAGTCATTAGTTGGTTAACGATCAGCATATTGTCATTCGTTTGTTGGCGACGGGTGAATCCAAGGTTTTCATAGTCGTCACTAAAAATCGAGTTCTTGCCGTTGTAATCGCCCACCGACTGGGTATTGGCATGAATCATCATCAAATTATAACTGATGTGATGACGGTTCTGCATATCGAAATCCACATTGGCAAGTGCCAGTTGACTGATATTCTCCGCATACTTCTTTCCATTCATATCTTTGTAGACCGTACCGCTGGTAGTTGTATTACGTATGATTTCATCCGTATACTGATAGTCCGTCGTATGTCCGGCGGTCAGGAAGAAAGAAAACGGATTTTTGTCTTTTCCGACATAGAATCGTTTACCTCCGGAAATACTGTAACTCCGGTTGATTTGAAGATGTTGAGCGGAAGGGTCTAACTTATTTCTGAAGTTCCATGAGTTTTCATCGGCATGTTCGGTACGATTGGCAAAGCCCATGAAGTTCACTCCATCCTGTTTCAGAAAATCGGCTGCTACCGTTTGTGTATTCAAGCCACCGGAAATGCCGAATCCCAGATGACCGCTACCAATTAGTTCTTTGGATACAATATCAATGGTTGCCCCTCCGACATCGCTGCTGCCCCCCGCGTTGAATGCTTTCTTTACACCTACAGACTGAATAATGTCCGTACCGAAGAAATCAAGAGAGATATTCTTATATTCCGGGTCTTCGGAAGGAAGAGCAAATCCATTAAAAGTAGTTGCATTGTACCGGTCTCCCAATCCACGGACAAAGACATTTTTCACTCCGTCTTGTTTAGACACTCCGGCAACTTTCGTCACAGCACCTTCTGCATCCGAAACACCTTTGCGGGAAAGCTCCCTGACACCAACAGATTGTACGGCAATGACTGCTTTTTGCTGTTCGAGCAACAGCATATTCTCATTTTCCCTATTCTTCTTAGCTACAACCACCACATCGGCAAGTTCCTGTGCATCGGTTTCCAACTCCAGATTCAGTATCACCAGTTTTCCATTCTCCACACGCACTTTACGGCGCACTTCCGTTTTGTAACCTACATATTTAATCTCAATATCATACATACCTTCCAGAACGCCCATGCTGTTCAATTCGAAATTACCCTCCATATCGGTCACTGCTCCGGCTTGAGTTCCGAGCAAACGTATCGTAGCTCCTATCAAAGGTTCCTTGGATAGTTTGTCTTTCACAGCTCCTTTAATCTTGATATTGGCAGCCAATGCAGGAAGTACACACAACAGGCAAAAGAAGGCCGCCACTGAAAATCGGATAAGAAATAGTTTTTTCATCTAACTTTGCTCTACGTTTTAATTACGTCGGCAAAGATAGAGGGTGAGCATTACAACCGTAAGACGAAAAAAATACAATCTATTGAAAGAGTCATTGCAAGATGATGACAAGATGTTACAAACGTATTATCAATCAGTTACGCTATTAGTTTAACTTGTTTATAAGCAAATTTAAGACCGGAACTTCACTCTTTTATCTCTCATTATGCATAAAATTAATCGGCTGACAGTTGTGAGAAGGTGAAAATTTTGGCTGATAGTGTATTTCCACCCGCTTGTCGTCAAAGATATGTTTCACCGCTTTTCAATGCATTACGCAAAGAAACACCGATAGCTCCTTTCCCACTAAGTATATATCCAACGTTGGACTTTCTTAAAAAAAGAACAGGCATAATTGACTTGAAACTAAATATCATTATCTTTGTGAATGTTTCACGCTAAAAACAGATATGCGTCATGGAAGAGAATTTCAGAAGATATCCGATAGGAATACAGAACTTTGAAGATTTACGCAATAATGATTGTGTCTATGTTGATAAAACAGAATTGATTTATCGTTTGACTCATACAAATAAAGTCTATTTTCTAAGTCGTCCCCGACGCTTTGGGAAAAGTTTGCTGGTTTCTACACTAGAAGCTTATTTCCTGGGAAAAAAAGAACTGTTTCAAGGCTTGGCTATGGAGACTCTGGAAAAGGATTGGACGGTCTACCCGGTACTACACTTTGATTTTAGTGTGAGTAAATATATAACCGCTGATATGCTGTCAGCCGTTATTAACCGCCAATTGCTTTTATGGGAGAAAATTTATCAACGGGAAGAAGGAGAAACGACTTTCAGTTTACGTTTTGAAGGAATTATTCGTCGTGCTTACAAACAGACGGGTAAACAGGTGGTGGTATTAATAGATGAGTATGACTCACCAATGCTGGACAGCAATCATAATGATGAAGTTCAAAAGGAAATACGTAATATCATGCGGGATTTCTTTAGTCCACTGAAAGCCCAGGGACAGTATCTTCGCTTCTTATTATTGACAGGTATCAGCAAATTCAGCCAAATGAGTATCTTCAGCGAGTTGAATAACTTGCAGAATATCAGCATGAGGGATGATTACAGTGCTATCTGTGGTATCACCGAACAAGAACTGCGCACGCAATTGCAAATTGATATTGAACAAATGGCCCAAGCCAACAAGGAAACATACGAGGAAGCCTGTGTACATTTGAAACAACAATATGACGGTTATCATTTCAGTAAGAATTGTGTAGACATTTATAACCCATTTAGTCTATTCAATGCATTTGCGCAAAAGAGTTATGAGAATTTTTGGTTTTCGACCGGTACTCCCACTTTCCTGATAGATATTCTGCAAGAAAGCGATTTTGATATCCGGGAGCTGGATAACACGACCGCCACCGCCGAACAGTTTGATGCACCTAGCAATAGAATCACCGATCCTCTTCCGGTGCTCTACCAAAGCGGTTATCTCACAATTAAGGGATATGATCCGGATTTCCAACTGTATACACTGGCTTATCCCAACAAAGAAGTAAGAAAAGGATTTATCGAATCGCTGATGCCCGCTTATGTGCATCTGCCTGCACGAGAGAATACATTTTATGTAGTGTCCTTTATTAAAGACTTGCGTATCGGTCATTTAGAGGAATGTCTGGAAAGACTGAAATCTTTCTTTGCGTCTATCCCGAATAAACTGAACAACAAGGAAGAGAAACATTACCAAACTATCTTTTATCTGTTTTTCCGGCTGATGGGACAGTATATAGATGTGGAAGTGGATACAGCCATTGGAAGAGCAGACGCGGTTGTGAAACTTCAAGATACCATCTATGTTTTTGAATTTAAAGTAGATGGTACACCCGAAGAAGCATTAACGCAGATTAACAGCAAAAAGTATGCTATTCCGTATCAGGCGGATCACAGGAAAATAGTTAAAGTAGGTGTAAACTTTGACAGTGCCACACGAACGATTGGTGAATGGAAGATAGAACTCGGGAGTTAATCACCGAGTTCATAAAAGAGAATGCGCTAAATCAATTTCTTTTTCTTCCGGTAGTTCTCACGAAACTCTTTAGGCGAACAACTCTTTTTCTTCTTGAAGATCCGGTTGAAATTGGAAAGGTTATTAAAACCGCACTCATAACAAATCTCAGCGATAGACATCGTAGAATCTACCAGCAACCGGGAAGCAAAGCCCAGCCGAATATCAATGATATAATCAGAAAGATTCTTGCCTGTACGCAGTTTGAAAAAGCGGCTGAATGACACATCCGTCATCCCAACCATATCAGCCAACTGCCCCAGACGTATTTCTTCCTGATAATGTGTATTGATGTACTCCTGCACTTTCTGCACACGCCGGCTGTCCGAATGAATATCTATCTTGGCAAAAGACGAACTGGACAAGGTACGCGCTTCTTCTTCAAAGAGAGAAAGTTCATACAGGATTGTCATAAACTTAATGACCGCATAAAATCCTTGCTTCTCGGAAGCAAGCGTATCCAGCAACGGATATATTTTGAGTATGGCAGACATCGGGAAACAAAGCCCTTTTTGTGCTTTATCCAGCATCCGGCGGATAGAGTCGAACTGATTCTTATTGATAAAGCTCTTGAAGAAAAGATCGGAAGAAAACTGAATCGTAATCTCCCGTATCTCTTTCGAATGGCAGTCGTTCTGTTCCCAGACGTGTTCCAAATCTTTTCCTGTTATCAATACCAAATCATAATCACCTATCACTTCGGAAGAGTCTCCTACAATCCGCCTTACTCCGGCTGCCTTTTCGGTGAAGTTCAATTCAAACTCGGAGTGGTTGTGTATAGGATAAGTGAATTCCGTTTTATAACGTTCCGCAATGTAAAAGCAATCCTTATCTGACAAAGGAGTGATTTCACGGATAATCTGGTTGGATAACGGTGTAGTCATAGTAATTACAATTTATAAGCGTTTTATCGTTTGATTAGTTTTCTATCTTTACCCCTATCTGATGCAGGTCTGCCCCCGACGGGTTTTGGAAGACACGCAAGTCGAATTCGGGAATAATGGCAAGCACATGATCGAAAACATCTGCCTGTATGCCTTCGTAGGCAACCCATACTTTATTGGCAGAAAAGAAATAAAGTTCCAACGGGATACCGGTTTCGGTAGGCTGAAGCTGACGTACCATGCAGGTCAGGTCTTGGTTGACAGTAGGCAGATTCTTCAGATAGTTAGTCAGATAGGCACGGAAAACTCCCAGGTTTGTTTGCCGGCGTCCATTCACTAACACAGAGTTGTCGATATGATGTTCCTTATTATATTCTTCCACTACCTTTTCCGTTTCATCCACATAGTCTTTCAACAGTTGTATCTTCCGGTATTTTGCCAACATCTCCGGTGTACAGAAATGCACACTGGTCATGTCTATATTGATGGAACGTTTCACACGACGTCCGCCGGATTCCTGCATTCCCTGCCAGTTTTGGAAAGAATCACTAATCAATAGATAAGGAGGAATGGTGGTGATGGTATTATCGAAGTTACGTATTTTTACGGTATTCAATGTTACTTCTATCACCGTACCGTCCGCACCGTATTTCGGCATCGTGATCCAATCGCCCACCTTCAGCATATTATTGGCGGAAAGCTGGATGCCGGAGACAAATCCCATGATACTGTCCTTGAAAACCAACATCAGAACCGCAGCGGAAGCTCCCAATCCGGTCAGCAACACCACCGGACTTTGCTTTATCAAAATACTGATAATGATGATAGCTCCTATAAAGAAGAGAATGACTTGCGCTGTCTGCAAAAGCCCCTTCAAAGGTTTGTCTTTATATTGTTCACGCGCGCTATATACCAGATACACAGCCGTAAACAAAGCACTGACGAAGCGAAGAAAGACTGCAAGGATATAAATCATGCAAAGTCTTCGAAGAAAATCAAGCAAAGCAGAGTCTGCATGTTCGGGGAAGGCAATAGGAATAGATATATAAATCAATATAGGCGCCACCATCCTGCTGATGTTCACCATTACTTTATCATTAAATACAATATCATCCCAAGTAGCTTTTGTCTGTCTCACCAATTTAGCCACGGTACGCAGAATAATCTTGCGGCAAATCAGATTAGCCAATAATGCTATTCCAATAATAAACAATAAAATGATAAAGTTATCAATCTTATCAGCCATAGCTTCATCCACTCCCATCGAGAGCAAAGCATGATTCACCTCTTGCATCACTACATTACCTGCTTCTTCCGGTTGCCCGTTTGCTAATGCCACACTCACTGTATCAACCACTTCTTTTACTTCTTTCATAAGCAATCGTCTCTCTCTTTTTTAGTTTTTCTTTTATTTATGATCTCTGTTTCTTTTCTTCTTTATTCTTTCCTTCTTCCAAATATTCACTGATATCCTGCCGTAGCCAATCATAATGGAAGAGTCTTTTGTAGGCTACATTCTTCTTGAGCATGATTTCTACGTTCACCTGGCTGTTCTGATAACAAGTCAGTTCGTTTCTGAACTGTTCATTGTGTTCGGCCAACCGCTTGATTTCCTGTTCCCGTTCACGGCGCAATACGGTGCAGACCGGAATCAGTAGTTTCATTACCACATTATCCATCACATGGTGTCCCTGCATATACAAGTAAGTAGTTTCCGGCACCAAGCCCAGCTCTTTAAATTCAGTCCGCAATCCATTCACCTGATTAATGTTATGGGGGAATTTCCTTTTCAACTCTGCCAACTTCTGATTAACCCGTTGTTGAAGGGATTCCAAGCTCTTTTCCGGATGCCGGAGATTAATCTCGCGCAAAGAAGTATAAGTATGGAAATCGTACATGGGGAAAGTGTAAGTATCCCGTTGGCGATAGAACCATACGTTCCAGAGGAAAAGCGGATATACTATTTCAGAGTACTTCTTCAGGTAGAAGTTGAAATCTAAAATGGAACGGTCATTCAACGTAGCCTGCACACATACTTCGTGAAGGCTTTCGGCAAAACAATGATAGTTTTCAATAGCATAGGTATAAGTCTGAAAAATATACCTGTTCCGATTGATTTTACGGGAAGTATTGGTAGCTCCCTGCAACAGGAAATCATAGTCACTGTCCACACAGGCAATCAGACTTCTCCCCAATTCGGCTGTATTCAGCGTGTTCATGAGTACCATCTTTTTTCCTTTTGCCAGGGAGGTGGCCGAAGGAAGCATCACTTGGAAATAGTGTTCGTCGTCTTCAAACTCTTCAAGCAATGTGCGCCAGAAAGCGATGTCGTCATAGCTTTCTACGTAAGCGATGATACGTCGGCGGGCTTTCTTCGGATAAAGCTTATGGGCGGCATTGAAATAAGAAGAAGTCAGATTATCTCGTAGTGAAGTTGCCATTTGTTCTATTACAGGTTTCGAATTACAAATTACAGTTGGAAGAATCCTTGTCGAGCTTGTGCCCTACGGTGGTAGATATATCACTTACTTCTGTCACGGCATCCAGCCAGCCTTCCATAATGACGGCAGGCGAATGGGTAGTCAGGATAATCTGCACATTCGGATTCAGTTCACGTATCATAGCAATCAGTTTCTGCTGCCATTCTATATGAAGGGAGGCTTCCGGCTCATCCATAAACAATACACAATGGCTGTTGTCCTGCACGAGTACGGTCAGCAGGATAACCAGCATTTGCTTTTCACCGGACGACAGTTTATAAGGGAATAATAGTTCGCCATCCTGATAGAAAGCGATATCGTTCCGTTTCCGGTCTATCTTTTTGCGTGTATAGCTGAACAGTTCGTCAATCATATCCTGAAAACGACGTTTGGCTACAGATAATGTAGCTGCTTTACGACGCTCTTCTTCATCAGTGCTGGAAAGCATTTCAATCATCTTATTACCAATGTTGACCTGATAATCGAGGTAACGGCGTTGCAAGAGATAGAGTTGCCAGTCCAGTTCAGACTTTACATTCTTGTCGGCCATGCGGGCTGTGAAGTCACCCATAATCAGGGGACGGTCGTAGCTTCGGATGACGTCATAAGGAATATAGGTTGCCTGGGGATTGTCGAAAAAGAGACGCACTCCGTTCTTCTCGTCACTTTTCATTTCACCGGAAAGTCCTTCGAGGTATCCCACCGAACGGTTCAGAATGGTAGTCTTCCCCACTCCGTTGATGCCGGAGAGGATGTTCACATCGGGACGCAAATCCCATCCTATATTAAAGCGTTCCCATAGTCCGTGTATCTCGATACGACGGATATAATTGGCTTGTTGTTCCATAATATTCAAGTTTAATCAAGGCAAATATAAACAAATCATACGATAAAAGACTACCTTTGCAACCGTTTTCTCTATTTGATTGTTAATGATATCAGAGATATGGTAAAATAAATAGTATCAACATGGACAAAAGTAAGAACCTGTATGGTCATTTGTTTGCGCTTACAGCAAACGTTATGTGGGGATTAATGTCTCCCATCGGTAAGTCGGCTCTTCAAGAGTTTTCTCCAATTTCTGTCACTACATTCCGCATGGTGGGGGCAGCAGCCGCTTTCTGGATCCTTTCCATGTTTTGCAAACAGGAACATGTGAATCATCAAGATATGCTGAAAATCTTCTTTGCTTCACTGTTTGCGCTAGTATTCAATCAAGGAGTGTTTATCTTCGGACTTTCTATGACTTCTCCTATTGATGCTTCTATCGTAACTACCACTCTACCGATTGTAACAATGGTTGTAGCGGCCATTTACTTGAAAGAACCTATTACCAATAAGAAAGTACTGGGAATTTTTATAGGTGCTATGGGAGCGCTCATTCTCATTATGAGTAGCCAGGCAGGAAGCAACGGAAATGGAAGCCTGATTGGCGACTTGCTTTGTCTCGTTGCGCAAATCAGTTTTTCCATATACCTGACTGTATTCAAAGGATTGTCTCAACGATATTCGGCAGTAACGATTAATAAATGGATGTTCATATATGCTTCAATGTGTTACATTCCGTTCTCCTATTATGATATTTCTACGATTCAATGGACTTCTGTTTCCACTGTCGCCATTCTACAGGTACTTTATGTCGTATTAGGAGGTAGCTTCCTCGCGTATCTCTGCATTATGACTGCACAGAGGCTGCTCCGTCCTACGGTAGTCAGTATGTACAATTATATGCAACCGATCGTGGCTACGATTGCGGCAATCACGATGGGTATCGGAAGTTTCGGCTGGGAGAAAGGAATCGCTATCGCGCTCGTATTCCTGGGAGTATATATTGTGACTCAAAGTAAATCAAGAGCTGATCTTGAAAAAGCAGAAAAGCCTCATTAATAGTACAAGCGGGTAGAAAGACTGACGTTTCCTACCCGCTTATGCTAAATGTATTCTTTAAGAATCAGAATCTTATTATCATTTAAAGTCTTATTTCAAATCCTCAAAATAAGTATCGAGCAAGCTTCTTGCAGCTATAAACGAAGTCAGGTTGCCTTTCAATACCTGCTGTTCTTTTTCTAAGAGCATTGTTTCAATCTTCGGATTATGATAAAAGCTGTCACGAAGTTGTTCATTGATGCTTTCATACATCCAATATTTACTTTGCTCGTTGCGGCGATATTCAAAATAGCCGTTTTCTTTCACGAAGTCAATGTATTCGTAAATCATATCCCAGACCTCCTTCACTCCCAGGTTATAAAAACCGGAGTAAGTCAATACTTTGGGAATCCATCCGGATTCAGGCGCAGGAAACAGATGCAATGCATTACGGAATTGAGTGGCAGCCAACTTGGCACGTTCCAGATTATCTCCATCGGCCTTATTGATAACGATACCATCCGCCATCTCCATAATACCACGCTTAATCCCTTGCAGTTCATCGCCCGTACCGGACAACTGAATCAACAGGAAGAAATCAACCATCGAGTGAACAGCCGTTTCGCTCTGTCCCACTCCTACGGTCTCCACAAAAATCTTATCAAATCCGGCAGCTTCACAAAGAATAATCGTCTCACGTGTTTTGCGTGCCACTCCTCCCAAAGAACCGGCTGACGGACTAGGGCGGATAAACGATTTAGGATGCACGGAAAGCTGCTCCATACGCGTTTTATCCCCTAAGATACTGCCTTTACTACGCTCACTACTAGGGTCGATGGCCAATACCGCCAGTTTGCCCCCCTTTTCGAGCACGTGCAGACCGAATACATCTATGGATGTACTCTTTCCCGCACCGGGAACGCCGCTGATACCAATCCGGATCGAATTACCGGAAAATGGCAGACACTTCTCTATGATTTCCTGTGAGACAGCCTGATGTTCAGGCTTTACGCTTTCAACCAATGTCACAGCCTGACTCAATATGGTGACATCACCTTTTACGATACCTTCTACAAACTCTGCTACTGAAAGTTGGCGTTTCTTAGGTTTCCGCTTTAAGTAGGGATTCACAGATGAGGGTTGCTCAATGCCTTTATTGACAACAAGCCCCTTATATTCTTCACTATTTTCAGGATGTTCCATAATCATAGGATTTAGCGTTTGATATTGATTTCAACTTTCGGGCGTAACGGATCATTTGTTATCATCAGGATACGTAAATGATGCTTCTTATTACCTACGTCACGCTTACGAATAGTTACTTTGAGCTTCGTCATTCCATCCGGAGGAAGGACCGTCTTCTTCAGGCTCACTCCTACCGACGAATTGAATACCTGCAACTTACTGATGACTAACGGAGTCTTTCCGGAATTGGCTATCAATATATCATGGCTTACCTTATTCTTCTTTATCAACGGGATACTAAGATCAATATCCGTTTCCGAAATGTGCATGGCAGGAGCGTTCAAAGAATCTTTTTCCGTCATACGAGAGAAGTCGGGAAGAAGAATGGCCGAAACCGGTATTTCATTATCTTCGCTCACCTTATCACCGGAGAAACGGGAAAGGTAGACAGAAGTCTGTGTCAATCCGTAATCTTTTAGCTGGCTCGCATCCAGCGTCAGTTTGATAGTTCCTTTCTTGCCTTTCAACAAGACTTTGGGTTCCGCTTCCATTTTCAGATAAGGAGGCAGATGCATCAATACCGGTTCGTAAGGACGATCCGAAAGATTGGCGATATCGAAGGTCAATGAAGGCTGCTGTCCGCGATAGACATCGGGGAAAGCAAACTCATCACGATCTAAACGAATATTTCCAATTGTATAAGGAAGTAGCTTTGTATAATCTTTTATTTCCTGCACTACTTCACCGGTAAACTTCAGATAGACCAGGCTCGGACTGGCATTACTATATATTCCTATCGACTTTTCAAAATGTCCTAACGCTTTTGCGTCAAAAGAAGCTTTTACTACTCCTTTTCCTCCCGGGGCAATCGGTTCTTTGGTCCAATCGGCCACGGCACAAGCACAAGAGGTTGTGACGTTGGTCAGTACCAATGGCTGGTTTCCCGTGTTAGTGATGGTATATTCCACTGTCACCGGACGTTTCCACTCAATTTGTCCGAAGTTATGTGTCTCTTTATTTGAAGAGATACGAGGTTGGGCAACGGCTGCCAAAGCGACAGTAAGTAAAGATAATATAGATAGTAAACTACGTTTCATGCGATATTTTTTATTTTGGTGCACAAATGTAGGGGTTTTAGATGAGTTTTTCACCACAGATTACACAGATTAACACAGATTGACGAAAGAGGATAATTCTCTCCATCAAGAGGTATCAAATAGATTCAGGCACGGATTACGCCTATTTTATGGTTTCAGTTTATCTAATGAACCGTAAAATAGGCATAATGCGTGCCTGAATATTTCTCTTACAAATGTCCTGCGTTACTCTTTAACAGCTACCGTCATCGAAGCAGAATGTGAAGCATATTCTGGTGCGTATGCACATTGCATGGTTGCCAGACCTGTTTCGTAAGTTCCTGCACGGCTGACACGGTAACTATATTCCAATACATATACTCCTTTTCCTAAATGATCGAAGAAGAAATTGGTCGATGCATCTTTGATGTCTACGTAATAGCCCAGTCCGTTGTTCCAACGATAGCCGGAAATGCTGCCGATCGGTTCGAAGCAAGCTCCCCGCTGATCTTTCAACTGCACAAAATCCATCGGACGGTCTACACGGATGCTCAAACGGGAAACGACTTTATCACCTACCTGAAGAACTGTTTTCGCTGTTATAGGCTGCAATTGAGGGACATTATTTACCATACGTTCCACATACAATTGTTTCTCTACATTCAACTCACCACCCTGTTGTTTCACATCACTGATGGGGGATTCAAATTCTGCATATACAGCTCCCCAGGCGATACCCGGATTTCTCTTTTCCACTTCAATCTTACGGGCATCCACCACGCTCTTCTGTGTGAAAGAACGTTTGATATATCCCAATCCTGGAACAGTCGTTTTACTCGGAGCAACCGTTTCCAGCACTTCATTAGCAATTACAATCCGTACATCTCCCTGATTGTCGAGCACGTTAACACCTTTCATCAGCAACGCAAATACCGCGTCGGCAGTAGCTACCGGAGAGTTCCATTGTTGTGTTTGCTTTTGCTTCAACAGCCAAAGTTTCATTTCTTCCACGGTATCGCTGTTACCGCCTATCGCCTCCAATGCTTCCATCACATCTACGTGAGCCTGCATCTGCATTCCGCCCCATGTATACGGATTCTCGTTGAAAGCAAAGAACATTCCCTGTTCATCCGTCTTGGTCAGGAATTCTTTCAAAGAAGCGACAAATTCCTGTGCTTCTTTCTTGCGTCCGGCTTTATTCAGTACAATAGCGGCAATCGCTTTCGTATCCATCGAAGGAGAAGTAAGCAGTTCTCCTACTTTAGAAAGATAATAGGTATAAGCAGCTTTATTGGCAGCAGGCACCTGCTCTCCGGAAATAGCGATGAGATACAAATATTGCAGAATACTACCCGAAACACCGGTAAATTTCACTCCTTCTTTCTGTGCTTTCAAGATTTCCTTATATTCGTCTAAAGCTGATTGATGAAGGTAAGTGAAAGCATTTTGTTGTAAGGAGAGAGCTGTACCTGTTAATTTCTCACCTGTCAACATAGCCAGACGGGCATTCAGTTCGGCGATATAGGTAGTAATATATCGGCTGCCGGTCATTCCTTTATACCAAGACCATGCACCACTTGCATTCTGCAACTCCTGCAATCGGGTCAAAGCCGCTATATTATTGCTACGGATATTATTCAAATCAAACAAAGTGGCGATACGTTCTTTCTGTTGCTCTTCCGTTTGCGCTTCGAGCACCCAGGGAGATTCGGACAGAATGATGTTCTTCACTTCCTGATTCTTTTGCAGATTGCTCAAGAAGGTTTCTTTCGTACCTCCCTGCAATTTCCAACTTTCAAACACTGCTTTGATCTTCGGCTGACTGTTCATAATGAACGAAGCCAAGGTATTTGCATAATATGCCGTAGCCCAGGAGATCGCATTATTGCTTGTAGGAAGACTCAAAGAAGGCAATGCCTGAATAGCATACCAAGCTGGATTTCCTGTAAACTCGACAGTCAGTTTACGGTCGGTTGCCGTTTTACTTTGTTGGTTGAACAGGCCGTCGAGTGAGAAAGTACGGGTTTCTTCTCCACGTACAGGCATTGGAAGTGTCTCTACCAAATGTTCTTTATTGCTAAGCACCGGAAGCAACTGTTGTTCTCCATCGCTGAAAGTACCGCTATCGGCTATCATCCGGCATCCCAATATTTCGTATTTATCACTGACGGTAAACTGGAAGCTCACGCCAATCGTCTTTCCGGCAACAAGGCTGAATTTCTGTTTTTGTGTACTGATTACTTTCTCCGTCATCGGATCGAAAAGAATCAGAGTTACTGTTCCGGCTTGCGGCTTACCAGTCATATTAGAGATAGAAGCTGCAAGAGAAGTCTTATCTCCCACACGTACAAAGCGGGGAAGATTAGGAGTCAGCATAAATTCCTTACTCGTGGTAGCTTCACCGTCCAATGTTCCCATCAGCATCCCTTTCGTATGAGAATATCCACGGAAGTTCCAACGCGTCAGACTTTCGGGCATCGTAAAAGAGAACGAGATTTCTCCCTGTTCATTGGTACGAAGTTGCGGATAGAAGAAGGCTGTTTCTGCAAGATTTGTACGCAGGTTGGCAGGAGCTTCAGGGAGTGTTTCGTTTCCGGACGTTTCATCAAGTTTACCAAGTGTTCCCGTTTGGCCCCATCCTGACTCAAATTCCACATCTTCAGAAGCATCGGAGACTAAAGCCGGTACATATTTCACTTCCACCGCATTGCTCCGGCTTGTAACACTTCCTGTCATCGACACCTTTCTCTGAACCGCCAGACCTCTAACCACCACTCCATCAGCCAAAGACTCCGACAATGCATATACATTTCCTACACCGGAAGACATCACGAAATAATCATACGCCAATCCCGGCACTTTAAGGCTTTTCGTATTCCACCAGTAATTAAATGAATTATTTCCTGAATATCCGCTCATCCAATTAGAATACGGAACAATCTGACTATAGAAGACTTGGAAATTCTGCTGACGGTTCCATATCTTATCCAGTGAAGCATCATACATCGTTGCCAGCATCTCCGCATTAGCGGCTTGTCCTTGTGGCGTTTTAATCGTCAGTTTCCATTCTTCCTTCTGTCCGGGACGCAACTTATCGCGGAATACTTCCCACTTCATAGTCAATGTCTTATCCGGTACACGTCTGGTCAGCCGGGCATGTTCCTGATAAACCTGTCCATCTCTTACCATACAGAAATTCACAAACACACCGTCACCATAACTCTCCTGATATGGATATTCGAAACGAACAATCGTATCAGACAAGTTCAACGTCTTACTTTCCAGCAGTTTATCACCGGAGAATACATTCATCATCACATAAGCATCCTTTTTCGACGTACCGAAGCAGAATACAGCCGGATGAGTCGCATCAAATTCCATATTTTCTCCATAGAACCAAACCGTCGTTTCTACAGGCGGACGTTTGTCCTCAATGGAGAAAAGAATCGTGTTAGTATCAGTAGTCACTTCCTTGCCCTGATTATCTTTCACCGATGCTTTCAGTACATAAGGGCCCGAAGGAAGATTCTTCCAATCGAGCGTTATTTCTTCGTTAGAAGTAAAAGTTCCCGTTAAAACCGGTTTCTCTTCCAGTTGTTTGAAATCCTGGTCTTTGGCAGGATATAAGTAATAATTTCCTTTCACTTCCACAGGTTGTCCATTCAGGTTTTGCACGTTAAACATCGTGTCGAATGGTTTATCCTTACAAGTCTTATCATGCAATTCCACCTGCAAAACCAACGAACGGTTTCCGGCCGAAATGACATCCGTAGAAGATTGTGTTTCACCCGCCACATTGGTAACAGTAGCTTCAATGGAATAGCGATAATATACTTTATCATCATTCTTATAAGAATCGCTTTCCTGCAGGCGGACCGGTATCGTAAATTCTCCGTTCTCATTGGCCGTCACTTCACCGGAAGCAATCTGTACCGATTCCGCAAAGCGCCAAAGGCTGTATGTAGAACGCATCACCTTATATTTTACCGGAAGATCCTGAAGCAATACACCGCTATAAGATGCTATCTTGCCTTTCACCTGCACTTCATCTCCCAACTTGTAACTTCCCTGTTGCTTTTCAAAAGTGATGTCAAATGTCGGACGTTTATAATCTTCCACGCGGATACTTGTACGACCTCTTCCTGCCTTCAACGAGAACATTCCGTTCAGGCAAGCTGAAGGCAACGCGAAATCAGTGGCAAACGAGCCGAACTCATTGGTGCGTACCGACTTCTGCCCTACTTCCTGATTATTTGCATCCAATAAAGTAACCATATATTCCTTGTTCGGAAGCACATCCGCCGTATCTGATTCTTGAGAATAGGCAATTCCTTTCACATACACCGTCTGTCCGGGACGATACAAAGAACGGTCAGTCAATAAAGTCATATTTTCCGCTACCTTATCTTCGTCACCGTAATATCCGTAACTTCCTGCATAGATACCTTGCTTCGGTATCGCTGTATCCGTGCCCTTGGAAGCTTTCAGATAACGATATTCAGATTTCCAGGGAAATACTACCTTACCATCTTTGTCCGTCGTAAACTCTTGCAAAACTTTTTCATCGTTACTATACATCGTAACTTTCGCATTCGAAATAGGATGTCCCGTCTGTCCGTCCAACGTCACCACTTGATATTGTTTTTCCGGCAGACGACAAGTCAACACCTTGAAACGTGTTACGTCAAATTTGCTTTCACTGTCTCTCTTTGCACGAATATCCGGTATGATACGCATTACGTAAGCTCCAAGTTCGGGAGCTTTGAATGTAAACACCGTGTCCTGTGTCCGGTAATCTTCCGGACGAATTACAGAGTAATGTTGTTCTTTTATCAGTTTCTTCGCCTGATAAATCCGGACGGTAAAACCATCCAGATTCTTATGTGAGGCTCTTAGTTCTATCTCTTCGTTCGGGAAAGCCTGATCTGCTGCATAGACATTCAAATAAGGAGCCAATATTTCTTCCCGAAGATTTTTCAGAGCATTGATTCTGTCATACCCCGGATAAAGACGAATCGCCTCATCACAAAGTTGCAATGCATTAACCTGCTGTTGCTTTTCAATAGCATAACGGGCTTGTGCCAGGTACACTTCAGCACATATCGGCTCCGAAGCATATTTACTTTTCAATGTATTCAATGCTTTCAGGTAAGTGTCATCCGTCAATACTGAAGCCTCTCCCTTTACTTGGAGAGGTCGGATATACCGTTCCGCTCCCCGTCTCCATTCCAAATAGTTAAGTGCGGTCAACACATAACCTTCTTTCAATCCGGCTGCTTTATAAGCAGAAAGCATATTTCCGTAAATAGCTATTATATCCTGCTTCACCGGATTTACGGCGTTCGTTTCAGTGTACCCGCCACCTAGTTTTTCCACTTGCAACAGAGCATCAATGCCACGGGAAGCCAATAAATGATAAAGGTCATGGTGATAATATTCACTCGTTTTCCCCAATTCTACGAAAGGGATATAATCGCGTGAAGAAGTTTTGAGCAGTAACACAGAGTCAGCCAAGGCTTCTTTCACATTTGTCCGCACTTTCTCTACAAACATATTGGCGGTCCACTCGCGTATATCCGCGGAAGGCGTTTGGCCTACGATTTCCGTCCGTTGGCGAAGTTGCCATTGGTTGTTGGCAGCATAATTTGCATAAATTCCGGCTATCAGAGAGTGCAAAATAGCACGGTCCATTGGTTGGTCGGTTTGTTTCACCCACTGTTCCAGTCCTTTCAGACCGGCATAAAGACTATCCGGATTCAACACTTCCCGGTATTTCATCCGCCACGCGTATGCTTTGAGCATCTGCGGAGAGTTTTTCTCTTTTTCCCCTTTCTGATAAATCTCATCAGTCAGTTTTATCACAGTCTTAGGCAAGCTCTTTTTCTCTGCTTGCTCCACTTCTTTCCATAATTTGTCGAAAGTCTGTGCCTGCACCGCCGGAATCACCCCCAACCATAGTAGCACCATCATACAAATCTGCTTTACTTTCATAATCTTTCTAGTTTAAGTTCGCTATAAGTCTCACTCTATAAATAACAAAGTAAAGAAATAAAGTTTAAAGATTTGTACTTTTTAGCTTAAAAAAAACTTTTATCAAGCTACCAACCTTATACTGTATCGTATAGACGTTAGCTCATTACCAGATTCACTTTAGAATAAAAAAATATTATTCGGTTTGTTATTTAATTGAATAGTTCATTTTTGCACTGTTTTCACCACAGAGGACACGGAGGGCACAGAGGTGAATTTGGTTTATGATTACGGTTGTGACCCTAATTTTGATGCGTAATCCTTCCTCTATAAAGTTGAAAAAACGGTTCTTCGTCAAATTTGGTGGTAATCTCTTTTTTATTTCGATGGTTTTCCTCTTCTTCTTTCTTAATCCTATAAAA
>NZ_JAJKHN010000048.1:1899-51078 GCF_020982715.1 Bacteroides sp. 1_1_30 | reverse complement strand
AAAGTGAGTAAAAAGGGATAATTATTAACTTGGAAATAAAGAGATAAAGAATTTACCACCAAATTTGACGAAGAACCATATAATATCTTTGAGATAAGTCATTAATATACCTCCAAACGTGGCGTCGATGCACGCATTTTGATTTCCGCATCCAACACGATTGAATGATTGGGAGATGCCGGATCTTTGATTTTCTCTAAAATAAGTTCGGCAGCTTTTTTCCCCATCTGGTACAAAGGCGGTTCTACTGTAGTCAATTTGGGATAGACTATGTTGGAAAGTTCAGTTCCTGAAAAACTGGCTACGGCGATTTCTTCGGGTATTTTTTTTCCAAGTTCTCTCAATCTGTTCATGGCTCCAATAGCCAATGTTTCTGTAAAAGCGAAAATAGCATTGAAAGGAATATTTCTTTCCACTAATATATCCGCTGCTTTTTTCCCTTCTTCAAAAGTCATACCGGTTTTTATCAGCATATTATTCTTATCAAAAGGAATCCCGAATTTAGCCAAAGCGTCTTTGTATCCTCTGACACGTTCTATGGAGTTGTAAATATCGTCCGGTCCCTGTATATGAACAATCTGTTTGCGTCCGCTTCGGATCAGACTTTCTACGAGAAAGAATGACTTCATATAATCGTCCACTATAACTTGCGGAACTTCAAGTCCATAGGGAATACGATCATAGAACACCATAGGCATTCCCGCTTGCTGTAAACGAGCATATTCCTCCTTATTCCTTTTATAACTGCAAAGACAGATGATGATGCCATCCACCATGAATCCTTCCATCAGTTGCAGGTTCTCTTTTTCTTTTTCCGGATCTCCTCCCGACTCTGCAATAATCACCTTTATATTTTTGGTGTGAAGCACTTCTTGTATTCCGTTTATTACTCGTGAAGCAAACGGAGTAACCATTTCAGGAACGATCACCCCCACGGTATTGGTATGTCCGTATTTAAGGTTGATTGCTACAGGGTTTGGTCTATATCCCAATCTTTTAGCTGCTTCTATCACCTTTTCTTTCGTTTCTTTACGGATATTCTTGTCATCCCCCAATGCACGAGATACAGTGGAGACGGATATTGATAAATGTCGAGCGATGTCTTTTATGGTTATATACTTCATGCTGAATGATTGTTTAAATCAAAGCAAAGATATTGATTTCAAACAATAAATCCTAATATTGGAGTAAAATACGAATCCCATTTGCCTTTGTGTAATGCTTTTGTAACGTTTGCAGATTTTGGGAACGTTCCCGCAATCGTTTGCAGGCAAAAGAGTTAGGAAAAAACTTTTTTTCAAGCTCTTGTTCTTTATCTTTGCTACATCAACATGATGTCGAACTAAAGAAAAAGAACTATGAAAACACACCTCTTTTCTTATAAGTGCGGTCGAAAGCACATCAAAGTTTACCATCTATTTGAATTGGTAATAATTAAAGGATAAAAAACGGTCATGGACAAGAAAGTACGAAGTATAGAAATTTCGAAACGGGTTCCAATTGTGGGCAACTACGATGTAGTTGTCTGCGGTGGCGGACCAGCTGGTTTCATTGCGGCCATTGCGGCTGCTCGCAGTGGTGCGAAAACTGCTGTTGTGGAACAATATGGGTTTTTAGGTGGAATGGCTACAATGGGGCTTGTTACTCCTTTGAGTGTTTTCACCTATAATAATGAAAAGGTGATAGGCGGTATTCCATGGGAATTTATCGAACGGCTGGAGAAGATGGGAGGCTGTATCATTGAGAAACCTCTTGGCAATGTAGCTTTTGATCCGGAGCTTTACAAACTTTTATGCCAGCAAATGATGCTGGAAGCCGGCGTGGATATGTATATGCACTCTTACTTAAGCGGTTGTCAGACAAAAGCCGGCAAAATATCTTGTATCCTCTTTGAGAATAAGAATGGGACAGAAGCCATCAGTGCCGATATGTATATCGACTGCACTGGGGATGGTGACCTTGCTGCTATGGCGGGTGTTCCGATGCAAACAGATGAATGTAAACCGCTGCAACCTCTTTCCACCTATTTTATATTAGGAGGTGTGGATACAGATTCGCCCATGATAATTGATGCCATGCACCATAATAAACAAGGGCAGAACTGTCATTGCATTGCAGTTCGTGAGAAACTTTTAGCAATGAAAGAGGCACTTGGCATCCCCGAGTTTGGAGGTCCTTGGTTTTGCACCACTCTTCGTCCGGGCGAAGTAACGGTTAATATGACCCGTACTGCAGGAAATGCCATCGATAATAGAAATTTTACCGCAGCGGAATGTCGCTTACGGGAAGACGTATTTAAAATAGCACGAATCTTTAAAGAGAACTTTGAAGAGTTTAAAAACAGTTATGTGACGACCGTCGCCGTACATGCCGGTATTCGTGAGACACGTCGTATCAAAGGTGTACATACCATTACAGCAGAAGAATATGTGAATGCTTATAAGTATCCTGATAGCATATCACGCGGCGCACATCCTATAGATATCCATGTGGCAGCAGGTGCGGAACAGAGCGTAACTTTCCTTAAAAAAGCGGCGTATGTACCTTATCGTGCTCTTATAGCTGAAGATTTCCCGAATCTGCTCGTAGCGGGACGCTGTATTAGTGCTGATAAGACTTCCTTTGCGTCACTTCGCGTTCAGGCAAGTTGTATGGGGGTAGGACAAGCCGCAGGAGTAGCAGCCGCACAATGTATAAAGGCAGGTGTGACCGTACAAAAGGCTGATATTCACAATCTCATAGAGGAATTGAAGAAACTTGGAGCAATTATATAAAGAAGAACCAGAATATGGAACAGTTAGATTATATTATTATTTTACTCTACTTTCTCGGACTGATTGCCGTGAGTGTTGTGATGTCCCGGAAAATTAAAAACTCCGAAGATATGTTTATTGCCGGGCGAAATTCTTCGTGGTGGCTGTCGGGAGTCTCTTCCTACATGACTATCTTCTCGGCAAGTACCTTTGTCGTTTGGGGAGGTGTTGCTTATAAATCGGGACTTGTTGCGGTAGTCGTTGCACTTTGTCTTGGCGTAGCATCGTTTATTGTCGGTAAATGGATCTCGGGCAAATGGCGGGAGCTACGTATCAAATCGCCGGGAGAGTTCCTTACCATCCGGTTCGGACACCGCACGGTGAGTTTTTACACAATTTCAGGAATTATAGCCCGTGCGGTGCATACGGCAGTGTCTCTGTATGCGGTAGCGGTTGTGATGTGTGCATTAATCAAAGTCGATGGTGGCAGTATTTTTGCAAGTACAGGTATGATGGGCGATTCACCGATGGGTTACCTAAGTATTTGGTGGGCGCTTCTTATTCTTGGTGCCATCGCTCTTGGATACACCATTGCCGGAGGATTTCTTGCGGTACTAATGACTGATGTAATTCAGTTCGGAGTACTTCTGGCCGTGGTTGTATTTATGATACCTCTTTCATTTAACGCAGTTGGAGGCGTAAGTGCATTTATTGATAAGGCCAGTGAGATACCGGGATTCTTCTCGGGCACATCTCCGACCTATACATGGGGGTGGCTTTTACTGTGGATATTTCTCAATGTGTCCATGATTGGCGGCGACTGGCCGTTTGTACAACGATACATAAGCGTGCCTACTACAAGAGACGCAAAAAAGAGTACTTATTTAATCGGAATCCTTTATATCGTCACTCCTCTCATCTGGTATCTTCCTACCATGATTTATCGTGTGATGGAACCCGGACTTGCGCTTGATTTGGATGCAACCACAATGACTTTCAACGGCGAACACGCTTATGTGAATATGAGCAAACTCGTGCTTATGAAAGGAATGGTCGGCATGATGTTGGCAGCGATGCTATCGGCCACATTGAGTAATGTTTCGGGCATTTTGAATGTATATGCCAATGTATATACCTATGATATTTGGGGACACAAAGAGAAAAACCGTCAGGCAGATGAGAAAAAGCGTATCAAGGTAGGACGTCTCTTCACATTTGTCTTTGGACTTGTGATTATCGCTTTGTCAATGCTCATCCCGTTTGCCGGAGGTGCCGAAAAGGTGGTAGTAACTCTTCTTACTATGGTGATGTGTCCTTTATACATTCCGTCGATATGGGGGCTGTTCTCGAAGCGGCTGACAGGCAACCAACTTATTTCTGCAATGATTCTTACTTGGCTCGTTGGTATTATGGCTCGCGTCATAATTCCCGCCTCCGTTATTAGTCCAAGCCTTATAGAGTCAGTTGCCGGTTGTGTACTTCCTGTACTTATCCTTGCAATCATGGAAGTTTGGTCGGCACGTAAAAAGTATGAAGACAATGGTTATCAAGCCATTTGTGAATATACTGATCCTGAAGCCGATCGCGAACCGACATTAAAGGAGAAAAAAGCGGTATTAATCTATTCGCATTTGGCTGTTAACTGCTTCTGTATTACCATTGGTGTCGTTGCGCTCTTACTGATTGGTCTGCTTATTGCCGGCGATCCGAAGACCCTTGCGGTCAAAGGAATTGTGATAGGAAGTATCGTACTGATGATTGCCATGATACTTGCTTATGTGATATACAGAATTATATATGCAAGACGTCTGAAAATGTCTAGCTAGTCAATTATTAATAACCCTAAATACTAATCAAATGAATCTAAAGATGTTATTGTTTGCAAGTGTGTCGCTTGTGCTTTTTGCATCTTGTCATAACTCGGATGATCCGTATATGACACTCGCGACAAAGACACTTGATGTAGAAGCAGAAGGTGGGCTTTTCACTGTTGACCTTTCATCTAATGTCTATTACAGAGTCAATAACGATTGCCAGACCGATGGAAGCGATAGCCATTGGGCAGTTGTTGATTCGCATGAGACACAAGGTGAGATTACTAAGTTTACAATCAAAGTCTCTGAAAATTCATCGACTAGTTCACGTGTCGGTGCCATTCGTTTTATTGGCGATGATGTAACTCCTCTAAAGCTGGTTATTACCCAAAAAATGATTGTTCCGAAAGGTATCAGTCCTACCACAGAATCGATTGACGCAACTATAACAGAATCTTCATTCAAAGTCTTTGGCGATAAGGAGTGGAAGGCTGTGTGTACAGATGCGGATGTGACCGTTTCTCCTGCAAATGGGGTAGGCGAATGTGATATTAAACTTACTTTCCCGGAGAACAAGACATTTGCCAAACGGACAATTAAAGTAACGGTAACCATCCAGGATGATACAGACTATACCTATACTCTTGTACAAGATGCTTTCTCGGGCATTTTGGCTGATTGGGACTTGAAGAGTTTAACTGCCAACACAAGTGGAACATTTGCTGATGATGAGGCACAGTCTGTATTCCCGGGAACCAATGGCAAGTATCTTGCTCCGAGTGCCGGAAGTGGTAAGATTGAGTATTGGGCATGTGACCGGACAGGTTATGTAGCGCAGACTGCCGTATGTGAGCGTGCAGTGGGTGGTAATGGTGACCCGTATGTGTCAGGAGCCGTTCCCGGTGACTATTGGTATGTCTATGGGGATATGAAAGGTACGGTTATTCCTGCCGGCACAAAGATTCACTTCTATTTTGTGACCAAATTAGGAACGATGTGTTCCAACTACTGGATGATTGAGTTCAAGGATGGAGAAGAATGGAAACCGGCTCTTCCGACTTTGACTCTTCAGGAAAGTGCGACAGAGACTTTGTCGGGTGCGCCTATCAATTATTCGGCAACTATTACTTACAACTTTGCGGGAATGTTGCTCGATAACAAAAATAATGGCGCATATATCCCTGCCGAAGGAATATTTACCACGACTAAGGATATGGATGAGATTGTGTTACGGTTTGGACAGGCAGGCCGTTTATGTCTTAGTGGTGCCAAATATTCTGGCAAGTATATCGACTGCACACACGCAAGTGGCCAAACACGTTTTTCAGCGCAACATCCGAGTAACCCTGAAACAGGTGAGGCAATCAAAGAGTATAACGAACATGTATTGCTTGAAATCGTAGAATAAATAGTATGAAAAAAAGTATATTAAGCCTGTTATTGGCATGTTTCCTGCAAATCAATCTGGCTTTTGCACAGAATGTAATGAAGGGTGTCGTTAGCGATGCCAATGGTCCTCTTGTCGGAGTGGTGATCCACGATAAAGACAATGCAAAAGGTACTACCTCCGATATGTCGGGAAAGTATGCGCTCAATGGCGCTGAATCAGGCCATACAATAGAATTCCGTTATCTTGGTTATGTGACCGAGACTGTGGTATGGGATGGTAAAAGTGTAGTAAATATAAAACTTAAAGAGGATGCTGTACAACTTGAAGAGACGGTTGTTATCGGCTATGGATCTGTAAAGAAGAAAGATCTTACAGGTGCGGTCGGTGTAATCAACAGTTCGCTTATCGAGAAACAGAGCACGTCTCAACTTTCACAATCTTTGCAAGGACTGATTCCGGGACTGACGGTTACCCGTTCGAGCAGTATGCCGGGAGCGAGTGCTACGGTTCAGGTGCGTGGTGTGACAACAATGTCTGATTCGAGTCCGCTTATCCTTGTCGATGGTATGATGGTCAGTAGCCTCGACAATATAGCAAGCGAAGACGTACAGCAGATTACTGTACTTAAAGATGCAGCTTCTGCATCCATCTATGGTGCCCGTGCTGCTGCCGGTGTTATCTTGATAACGACTAAGGAGGCAACCGAGGGACAACTTTCGATCGGTTATAACGGAGAGATTTCGTTGTCTTCTCCTACCGAATTTCCGAAATTCCTGACCGACCCTTATCACTACATGACAATGTATAACGAATGGTCGTGGAACGATGCCGGTAATCCTGCGGGAGGCGAGTTTGCCAACTATTCACAGGACTACATCGACAACTATGCTACCAACAACAGGTATGATCCCATTCAATATCCTATCTATGATTGGAAAGACGCTATTCTTTCGAATACTGCTATGCGCCATAAGCACAACTTGACCATGACGTATGGCAACAAGGTAATCAAGAGCCACACTTCCGCTACCTACGAAAATGCCGACGCTATCTATAAAGGTTCAAACCACGAAAGAATCTCTATCCGTTCGCGTAATAATCTCAAGATTAGTGATAAGCTCTCCGGTTCTATCGATTTCTCGGTACGTTATGCCACGAAAAATGACCCGACTTCCGGTAGTCCGATTCGTGCAGCTTATATGTATCCTTCCATTTATTTGGGACTTTATCCGGATGGCCGTGTTGGTCCTGGTAAAGACGGCAGTCTTAGCAATACGCTTGCCGCCTTATTGGAAGGCGGAGAGAAGAAGACCGTATCCAACACAATGACCGGTAAATTCTCTTTGAGCTATAAGCCCATAAAAGATTTGACCCTTACTGCCAATCTGACTCCTACCGTCGGAACTGTTTCGATCAAGGAGATGAAGAAAGCCATACCTGTTTACGATGCATACGAAACCGATGTTATGCTGGGATATGTTTCAGGATATACTTCCAATTCGCTAAGTGAAGAACGCCGTAACATCAAATCATTGGAGAAACAATTCATCGCTACATACGACAAGACCTTCAGCAAGGTACATAACTTCAATGCCATGGTCGGTTATGAAGATTATAGTTATACGTATGAAACGATGTCGGGATCGACCAACGATATGTCTTTGTCTTCTTTCCCTTATCTTGATTTGGCGAACAAGAATGCTCTTGCCGTAGCCGGCAATTCTTATCAGAATGCATACCGTTCATTTTTTGGCCGTGTCATGTATAATTACGACAGCCGTTACTACCTCCAGCTCAATGCTCGTGAAGACGGATCTTCACGTTTTCACAAGGATCACCGTTGGGGATTCTTCCCGTCCGCATCGGTGGGTTGGGTCATCTCTAATGAGAAATTCATGCAAAACATAACCCCGATAAACTATCTGAAGTTCCGTGCCTCTATCGGTACTCTCGGTAACGAGCGGATTGGAAATTATCCTTATCAGACATACATTTCGTTCAATAATGCCATTATGTATGACAGTGCAGGTTCTACGCCCCAATCATCGATGTCTGCCGCGCAACAGGATTATGCGTATGAGAATATCCATTGGGAGAAAACACAGAGCTGGGATATAGGTGTGGATGCCGCTTTCTTTAACAATCGTCTAGACTTTAGCGCAGACTATTATTATAAGAAGACAACAGATATGCTCTTGTCGGTGGCAATCCCGTCGTTTACAGGTTATTCGGCACCTGACAGGAACGTAGGTAAAATGCATACCCGCGGTTGGGAAGTGAAACTCGGCTGGTCTGACCGTATCGGAGATGTAAGTTATGCGGTAAGTTTTAATATCTCTGATTACAAGTCTATAATAGATAATCTTAATGGCAAGCAGCAGTTTAACAGCGATGGTACCATTATTACCGAAGGCGCAGAATATAACTCCTGGTACGGATATAAGACTGCAGGTTTATTCCAGACCGCAGAGGAAGTCAGTGAAAGCGCTTTGCTTTCGGCTTCTACCAAACCGGGTGATGTGAAATATGTAGATGTCAGCGGTCCGGACGGCACTCCTGACGGAATTATCAATGAGACATACGACCGCGTAGTGCTTGGCAGCTCATTGCCCCACTATCTATATGGAGGTTCTATTAGTTTGGGCTGGAAAGGTCTCTCTTTCTCCTTACTCTTCAATGGTGTCGGGAAACAACTTTCACGCCTCACCGAAAGTATGATTCGTCCCATGCAGGGACAATGGCTTCCGGCTCCGTCAGTCCTTCTGAACGACAATGGCAGCCGTAATTATTGGAGTGTGTACAACACTGCAGAGCAGAACGCGGCAGCCAGCTATCCCCGTTTGAGCCATCAGGGCGGTGAATACAACAACTATAAAATGTCGGATTACTGGCTCAAGAGTAGTGCCTATATGCGTATAAAGAATATCAACGTTGGCTATACAGTTCCTAAAAAAATCATCTCTAAAGTCGGAATCAAGGGACTTCGGGTGTACGTCAATATCGATGATCCATACTGCTTTGATAGTTATCTTTCGGGATGGGACCCTGAAGCAGGCGCTTCTACCTATATCACACGCACTTATACATTTGGAGTGGATATCAAATTCTAATGGAGTATGAAAAAATTACATAATATGAAAAAAATACATGTATTGATTTGCATGATAGCTCTTCTATCTGTAACTTCTTGTGTGAACCTCGATCTGAATCCTCCTTCAGCCGCATCCAGTGAAAACTGGTTCTCGTCACCGGAGGAAGTTCGAATCTCGTTGAACGATTTTTATCGCAGTACTTTCTTTGTTATAGAAGAAGGTTGGACGCTGGACCGTAATACGGATGACTGGGCGCAACGAACCAACATTTATACCATTGCGGCAGGTTCACTGAATGCGTCTTCTACAAGTAATCCTAACATCAAGACTGTTTGGAGTTACACGTATAAGAACATTAGTCGTGCCAACCGGATTTTGGAGGCACTCGACAAACTTGAAGGCAAATATTCCACCACTGAACTGAATACGCTTCGTGCCGAAGCCCGTTTTTTCAGGGCATTTGCTTATTCACGTTTGATTACTCTTTGGGGAGATGTTCCTTTCTACGTGACTTCGATTACTCCGGAGGAAGCATTTGAGATGGGGCGTACCGACAAAGCTGTCGTTCTGAAACAAATTTATGACGATTATGACTATGCCGCAGAAAATTTGCCGGTCGCAAATAATAATAGCGGCGCCACCCGTGTGGACAAAGGAACGGCTTATGCTTACAAGGCTCGTACCGCTCTCTATCAACACGACTATGGGACTGCTGCAAAGGCTGCGCAAGACTGTATGGATCTGGAAGTATATGACTTGGCCCCTGATTATGGAGAACTTTTCCGCGACAAGACAAGAGGAAGCAAAGAAGTTATCTTCTCTGTTGCTCACTCAAGCGACCTTGAGTTGGATGAAAACGGTAAACCTACTACACAGGCTATCGGTTCCTTTATTGCTCGTTCGGCAGGCGGTACACATAACGCACAACCTTCGTGGGAACTTCTTGCTGTCTACGAAATGACGAATGGCAAGACGATTGATGAACCGGGCAGCGGTTTTGATCCTCACGATCCATTTGCCAACCGCGATCCCCGTTGCCTGGAAACATTTGCAGCTCCCGGCAGCCGTATCTATGGTATTGAGTGGAATCCTGCGCCAAACGCACTCGAAATAATGGACTATACGCAAAATCGTATGATTACAAATAAAGATTCCAAAGGCGGTTCGGATGCTTCCAACTGTGCTTACAATGGTTGTTGCCTGCGCAAAGGCGCGCAAGAATCATGGCGTACTACTTTGTATAACGACAACCCCGTTATTCTTATGCGTTATGCCGATGTTTTGTTGATGTATGCCGAAGCTAAGATTGAACTGGGGGAGATTGACGCTACTGTCCTTGCTTGCATCAACGATGTCCGTGCCCGTGCTTATGGCACCACCCGTACACAAACCAACGACTATCCGTCCATCACGACAACCGATCAGACGGCATTGCGCAAAGTGCTTCGCCGTGAGCGTCGTGTGGAGTTTGCATGGGAAAATCTGCGCTATTTCGATTTGCTTCGTTGGCATCAGTTTGAAAATGCTTTCGGACACAATATGTACGGATTTACCCGTACAGCCAACAGGGCAAAGGAATACTTTGCGGCAGGCAACTGGTTTTGGCCGGAGACTCCGACATTTGACAAAGACGGATTTCCTTCTTTTGAAGCGATGGCCGACGGAACCTATATCGTCCAGCATGGTGAACGTAAGTATGATGAGAAGATTTATTTATGGCCATTGCCAAGTGATGATGTATTGATAATGAATGGAAAACTTGTTCAAAATCCAGGGTACTAACTTTATTAAATAAATGATATTATGAGCATTGGAGAGATTTTATTGCGCAGTCGCTATCAACCATTGAAAAGGGTGTTGAGCTATGATGTATTCAACACCGGCTTTAACGGCTGGATGACATTAATGCCTAACTTTACGGAATATCCCGATTTTGATGTTCCCAAGACATTGGTCAATAAAGACCAGTGGCCACCGGTCATGCTTAGTTCCGCTACTTTCAGGTATCCGGGCACTCACGGGGCAATGTCCGGCACTTACTCTCTTAAACTTTCGACAAGACCTGTTGCCGCTCCTTATACGGAGATTCCGGCGGAAGGTTGTCTGGGACATGCCATTAAGCGGCTTTCGTTCTCTCGTCCGGGCTGCAAATATTTGCAGATAGAATGTTGGTTTACATACACGGCGGAGCAGGATGTGGTGGATGGCGGTGACCGTCCGCAACCGGGTTTGCATGAGAGTTCCATCCGCGATTTTGGTATGGGATTCGATGTACAGGAGGGTGGAAAACGTTACCATGTAGGAATTCGCTATCTCAATGCAGTAGATGGCAAATTAATGCAGAAGTGGCAGTATGAACATTCCAATGAAGACATAACCGACCGCGATTGGGCTTATGGACTTGACGGAGACTGGTGTAAGAGGGGAGTCGATCCCTGGTGGTTCGGCCGCCGTTATCCTAATGGCGACCACGATGGATTTAAGGATTTGAAAGATGGTCATCAGAAACTCATTTACAATGAGACCGACTGTAAACTCAATTGGCAATACATGCGTCTGAAACTTGACACAGAGCTTCGTGAATATGTAGAGTTCCAATGTCAGGACAAAATTTGGGATATGCGTGGCATTGCAGCTGATACCGTTGACGGATATGGACGCATCGACAATCTTATCAATCCTCTTTTCTGGGTGGGTACTGATACCAATCGTCGTGTATTCTTTTATATAGATTCTGTTGTTGTTTCACAAGAATAAAAGGAGGAATGTAATATATGAAAATGTTTAATGATTCCCATCTTGAGGTAAAGAAGTTCTTTAAAGGCACTTTCTTCACTCATCCTTACGAGGCTGGTTGGGCAGATGAGGCTATATTCTTTGTTATGGTTGAGAAAATAGAAGGAGATCCCGTATTTGAAGGTCGTGTACAACTATCGCAAGACGGTATACATTGGGCTGACGACGGTAGTGAGCCTACAATCTTCAAAGGACTTGGCCAACATATTATAAAGGTAAATTCAAATTTTGGTAATTATATTCGTCTTGCCGTCAGCATTGAAGGCGGAGAGATGTTTTTAAATCTTCATATAGCATGCAAAGGTTAATATTTATATTTAGTCTGTTCATCCTTGCGATTGTAGGATGCAGCTCCAATGAGTCTCACTCATTTTTGATTCGTCCGGATGGAGGTGGGGAAGATGCTGCCACTGAAATAGAGGTAGGTAAAACGATTCCTGCCTGGCAGGAGGGTGTGATGGATATTCATTTCATCAATACGACTACCGGTGAAAGCATGTTTGTAATATTCCCGGATGGTACGCAAATGCTTATCGATGCCGCAAGTTCGAGTGTTACGACCAACTCTAATAGTAATACGACCAACACCGGGATCCGTAGTCGTTGGGATCCGACTCTGACTTCTACCCGTGGTTCACAGATTATAACTGATTACATTCGTAAGTGTATGGTATGGACAGGTAACAGTACGATTGATTATGCCGTACTTACCCACTTCCATAATGACCACTTCGGCGGTTATACTTCTTCCTTGCCGAAATCTTCCAACTCCGACACTTATTCGTTAATAGGTTTTGCCGAGATTTTCGACAATTTCAAGATTGGTACGCTTCTCGATCGTGGCTATCCCGATTATAACTATCCGTTTAATATGGCGACAATGGCAGACAATGCTCCAAGTTGTAATAACTATATCAATGCAGTGAAATGGCATGTCGCCAATCAAAAGTTCGATGCTGCGATATTCAAAGCAGGGGCGAATAATCAGATCGTTCAGAAGTATAATCCTGCAAAGTACCCTACTGCAAAGGTGCAAAATGTGGCAGTGAATGGAGAGATCTGGACAGGTTCGGGCACTACCACAAAGAAGACATTCCCTGAACTCTCGGAGATTTCATACGAAAACAGTAAGAACATTACCTCCAGTGACAATTGTCCGCCGGAGAATATAACCAGTTGTGTGATGAAAGTTTCGTATGGCAACTTTGACTTCTTTGCCGGTGGTGACCTTCAGTATAACGGACGTTCGAGTCATGCGTGGAAAGATGCCGAACTGCCCTGTGCAAAAGCAGTAGGTCAGGTGGAATTATTGAAAGCTAACCATCACGGTGTAACCAACACCAATCAGGTGGATGCTCTGAAAGCACTTAATCCACAAACGATTGTTGTCAATTCGTGGGTAGATTGTCATCCTCGTACCGATATACTGAATTCGATGGAGACAACACTCCCTGCGTGTGACATGTTTATCACTAACTTCTGGCAAGGCGATCGCCCCAGCGGAGTAGACGACCGGGTTACGGCGGAAGAGGCTGCGAGAGTAAAGGGATATGATGGACATATTGTAGTTCGTGTGACCGACGGGGGAAACAAATACAGAGTTGTGACAATCACAGATTCTGACGGGGCAATGACTGTTAAGACTATTTCCGGTCCATATACAAGCAGATAATGAATACAAAATATTATGATGTAATAGTAGCAGGTGCAGGTCCTGCCGGGATATGTGCGGCTGTAGCCGCCGCCCGGCAAGGAGCACGTGTTGCTCTTATCGAAAGATATGGAGTCATCGGAGGTAACCTGACCGCCGGGTATGTCGGCCCTATTCTCGGTAGTGTAAGCAAGAACACGATGCGCGATGAGGTTTGTGCTATTCTTGGCGTCGAAGACAATGACTGGATTGGCGAACATGGAAATGCTCACGATTTCGAAGAGGCAAAACTTACATTGGCAGAATTTGTCGCCAGGGAAAAGAACGTCGATGTCTTTTTGCAATGTTGTGTGTCGGATGTTATTCGTGACGGAAAGGTGGTAAAAGGCATTAAGTGTGCAAGTAACGAGGGGACGCTCTGTTTTGAAGCCGCGGTTACGATTGACTGTACCGGTGATGCCATAGTATCTTTTCTTGCCGGTGCAAAAATAGAAAAAGGACGTGCTGACGGACTCATGCAGCCTGTAACCCTTGAATACACCATTGACGGCGTAGATGAATCGAAAGGAATTATCTGTATTGGAGATGTAGACAATGTCCAATTGAATGGCGAGTGTTTTCTTGATTGGTGTAAAAAGAAAGCCGATGAGGGCAAACTTCCCCGGATGCTTGCTGCCGTGCGTTTGCATCCGTCGGTCAGCCCGGGTTGCCGTCAGGTAAATACGACACAAGTCAATAGGGTGGATATAACTTCGGTAAGCTCTATTTTCGCCGCCGATCTTGAACTTAGGCAACAGATACGCCTCCTGACTCAATTCTTGAAAGAAAATTTGCCGGGTTACGAAAACTGTAGAGTGATCGGAAGTGGTACAACAACCGGAGTGCGCGAAAGCCGCAGGGTGATGGGCGACTATGTGATCGATGCCGATGAGATGGCGGAAGGCTGCCGTTTTGCCGATGTGGTGGTACATAAAGCATTGTTCATTGTCGATATACATAATCCTGACGGAGCCGGACAGGCGGAACCAACCATCCAATATTGCAAACCATACGATTTGCCGTATCGTTGTTTTCTCCCGTTGGGCTTGGAAGGGCTTTTGGTGGCGGGACGGTGCATATCGGGTACTCACAGAGCTCACGCTTCCTATCGTGTCATGAGTATTTGCATGGCGATGGGAGAGGCAGTTGGTATTGCCGCTGCCATGAGTGCGTCGCAGCATTGTACTCCGCGGGCTCTCGATGTGGGAGAGTTGCAGAAACGGCTTGAGTCGTTAGGCGTAGAGCTGTTCGATTAACGTAGAACATAATCATACTTTAAATTTATAGAGCATACTTATGAAAAAGATATATTTGTCTGTCGTGTGCTTACTGATCTCTATTCCCCTTATCGCCCAGTTGTATGTAGAGCCGGAGAAAGAGGTAGAGTGCTCTGTCTTCCTGGCAAAGGAAGGACGGGGGCGGGCACAGCAAGGACTTGAAATATGGGATGATTACATATTCTCGTGCGAGGATGGAGGGCACGTGAATATCTATGATTTCAAAAGTGCCGATCCGAAACCTGTGGCAGGCTTTGAGTTGGCGTCCTCCCATCCGGACAACCATGTAAATAATGTATGCTTTGGCGTCGAGACAAAACGCGGAGCATCGTTTCCTCTCTTGTATATCACAAACGGGAAGGTAGGAAGCGAGTTGGAATGGTTGTGTTTTGTGGAGAGCATCACCCGTCGTGGAAAACGTTTTAGCAGCGAAATCGTACAGACAATTGAACTCGATGGCTCGAAGTGGGCGGAGAAAGGGTATGTCCCCATCTTTGGTGCGCCAAGCTGGCTGGTCGATCGGGAACGGGGATTTATATGGATATTCTCGGCGCGTAAACGTACTGTGGCGAAGGTGACAAAGCATGCATGGGAAAACCAGTATGTCGCCACCAAATTCCGCATACCGTCGTTGAGTGAGGGCGCAAAGGTGCGCCTCGACGAAAATGACATTCTCGATCAGGTGGTGTTCCCCTATGAGGTATGGTTCACACAAGCGGGCTGTATGCATGATGGTAAAATCTATTTCTGCTTCGGAGTTGGGAAACAGGATGACAGCCGTCCTTCCTGCATCCGGGTGTACGATACGGATAGGCGGACGATTACTGCCCGATACAATGTGCAGGAACAGGTTATTTACGAACCGGAAGATATTGTGGTTAAAGACGGGGTTATGTATGTCAATACCAATACGAATGCGAAAAAGACGTCTGATCTTCCTTGCATATTCAAACTCTCTCTTCCGAAAGAAAAGCCGGTGGCCGAAAATCCTCTCGACGAGATACGCAGGGATCCGGAACGTGCAGGCGGCGTGTATTATGTGACCGATCTTTCACATCCGGTTACGCCGGCGCCCAAAGGATATACGCCTTTCTATATAAACGGCTATTTTCGTCACGGAGCGCGTCAGATAGACGATGAGGTGACTTATCCTGCCATATACGGCGTATTGGAGAAAGCTCATGCCACAAACAACCTTACCGATTTTGGAAAAGCCCTGTACGAACGTCTTGAACCGTTCAAGAAGAATGTGTTTTACAAAGAAGGCGATCTGACACAAATCGGTTATCGTCAGACAAGGGAGATAGGCCGGAGGATGGTACAAAACTATCCGGAAGTATTTGAAGGCCATCCCTATTTGAAGACTAACGCAACGAATGTGCTTCGGGTGGCGGCCACCATGCAATCTGTAAATTCGGGCATTTTGTCACTGCGCCCCGGGCTTGAATGGGCGGAGATAGACAACTCCCGTTCGTTCCTTACCACACTGAATCCATACGGTAACGTATGTCCCGGCAGGAGTCCGCTTGATAAGTATATACTCGGTAAGGAAAACAGTTGGTATAAAAAATATCGTTCATATATAGATGAAAAGTTGGATGTGGATGCTTTTTTTACAAGACTGTTTATAGATGTTACACAAGTAGAAAGTGAATATGACAAGTACGACCTGATTCATCGCTTCTGGTTAATGGCATCGCTGATGCAATGCCTCGACCGCCAAGTGCCTATATGGGATATCTTTACAGAAGAGGAAATATTGGCTTGGGCGGAAATCGAGAACTATAAGTATTTTGCGCAGAAAGGTCCTGAACCGGTATCTCACGGGCGTAGTTGGGGACTTGCGTCCCGCACGTTACGCCATTTGTTAGACGAATCTGCCGAAGATCTGGTTCGCAAGCGTCATGGCATCAATCTCAACTTCGGACACGATGGCGTTCTGATGGCCATCTTGACAAATCTGCAAGCCGGAACGTGGGCGCGGGAGGCTGGTAATTCCAAAGAAGCGTTGCGGAGTTGGAAGTACTGGGATATTCCGATGGGTGCGAACCTTCAGATGATCTTTTACCAATCAGAAGGCAATCCGGACGTTTTAGTTAAGTTTATGCTGAATGAAAAAGACCTCCGGTTGCCGTTGGAAGCGGTTGAAGCATCTTATTACAAATGGAATGAGGTTTATAAATTCTATATAGAACATTGCGACAAGGTGGAAAAATCACTTGCCGAAACATTGAAATTATCGTATGAAGACTTTTAATTATAATCGTGCTGAAATAAAGGCCGGAATAGTACATTTCGGCGTTGGAAACTTCCATCGTGCACATCTCGAAGCTTACACAAATCTATTACTTGAAGATCCGTCACAAAGATGCTGGGGGGTATTTGGAGCCATGATTATGCCTACGGACGGGGTCTTGTTCAACGCCCTCAAGAAAGACGACGGCATATATCAGTTGACGACATGCAGCCCTTCCGGCGAACAGGATAGTATGCTGATTGGTTCGCTTATAGAACTGGCCTGGGGGGAAATAGACAGTGAGCCTATCATCGCTAAACTAGCATCGGAGGAGATAAAAATCATCTCTCTCACCATTACCGAAGGGGGATATAAGGTTGATTTTAACCAATCGCGCAGTGTGTTTTGGTATGTAGCCGAAGGACTTAAACGCCGGATGGAGAAAGATTTGCCGATTACGATTCTTTCGTGTGACAACATGCAGATGAACGGCAATGTCGCTAGATGTGCGTTTATGTCATACTTCGAAGCGAAATATCCCGAGGTGGCAGCGTGGGCGAAAAAGAAAGTGACGTTCCCGAATTCGATGGTAGATCGAATCACTCCCGTAACAAAACCGGGTAAGGTTACAGATGTGTGTTGTGAAGACTTTATACAATGGGTGATTGAAGATAATTTCATTGCAGGCCGTCCTGCATGGGAGAAGGTGGGAGTTACATTCACCCATGATGTGACCCCGTATGAAATCATGAAATTAAGTCTTCTCAATGCTTCACATACTCTTCTTTCTTATCCTGCCTATATGGAAGGATTCAGGAAGGTCGATGCTGTAATGGCAGACGAGAGGTATCGTGCAATGATAAAGCTGTTTATGAACAGGGACGTTACTCCTTATGTTCCGGTTCCCGAAGGCGTTGACCTTGAAGCGTATAAAGACCAGCTTATCGAACGATTTTCAAACAAGGCGATCAGCGATCAGGTATCACGGCTTTGCGGCGATGGCATTGCTAAGTTTGCGGTTTATGTGGTACCCATACTCAAACAGATGTTGCAGGATGGGAAGGATATTTCGATAGAGGCTTTCCTGATAGCTGTTTATTGCAAATACCTGATAGGTGCGCGCACCGAGTCCGGTGAAAATATAGCTATCTCCGAACCTCACATCACCCCAGCGGACAGGAAGTTGATTTCCGGAGGATCGCCGGCCGAGTTCTTGAAAATATCACCTTTTGTGTCATTGGGACTGGACAAATATCCTGTGTTTATGGAAAAGTATGAGCAGTTTTATGCTATGCAGGTAGCGGAAGGGTTGAAGGTCTTATTACAGTAAACAACTAAAAAATACAAGGCAATGAAGAAGTTTTTCATAACGGTTGTTCTGTCGCTTTCGTGCGTATTGTCGGTTTCGGCACAAAAACAGACGGAGGCGTCAACGCTTAACCTGATAGGTAAGCCGTTTGAATCGACTCCCAATCCGTATCATAGAGTCGATACATTGGTTTATAAAGGTTTTAACAGGACGGAGAATCGACAACTCCGTTGCTCTGCCGGTATGGCTGTGTTGTTTAAAACGAACACGCGTAATATACAGATTACGACAAAGTGGGGATATGTATATTCGAGCCATTCAACCATGCCGATCTCTTATAAAGGATATGATCTTTATATCAAAAATGCAGACGGTCAATGGCAGTATGCGGCAAGCGGTTCATTGAAAGCGTATAAGGGCGAGAAAACCGAGACATTCACGCTCATTGAGAATATGGATGGTACAATGCACGAATGTATGATGTATATGCCGATGTATTCGGAGGTCATTTCTTGTAAGATAGGGATAGATGACGATGCTGTTATCGAACCGTTGAAGTCCGATTTTCGTCACAGGATAGCGGTATATGGCTCTTCGTTTACGCAGGGAGTGAGCACGGATCGATCCGGTATGAGTTATCCCATGCAATTTATGCGTAATACAGGTCTTCAAGTCGTGTCGCTCGCAACAAGCGGACGTTGCCTGATGCAACCTTACATGCTCGACGTTCTTGCGGAAGTCAAGGCTGATGCCTTTATATTCGATACTTTTTCAAATCCTGACGCAGAACTGATAAGAGAGCGCCTGATGCCGTTTATCGATCGGCTTATAGCGGCACATCCGGCTATTCCGTTGATATTTCAGCGTACTATCTATCGTGAACGACGTTCATTCGATACAGTTCTTGATGCGAAAGAACGGGCTAAGGCGGCAACCGTAGAGGAGTTGTTTGCGAAAATCCTCACGAACCCGAAATATAAAGACGTTTATCTGATTACGCCTGATGCTTCCGATGCGCATGAGACATCGGTCGACGGAACTCATCCAAGTAGTTATGGATATGCACTTTGGGCGAAGTCAATAGAGACTCCGGTAATAGAAATTTTAAGTAAATATGGTATAAAATGAGACAAGCGGTATTAGTAGAACCAAAACATATTGAATTTCGTGAAGTTGAGGCGCCTAAGGCGTCGGACCTGAAAGAACATCAGGTGCTTCTGAATATTAAGAGAATTGGTATTTGTGGAAGTGAGATACATTCTTATCACGGATGTCATCCGGCAACTTTCTATCCGGTAGTTCAGGGGCATGAATATTCGGCAGTGGTAGTCGCTACGGGGGCGGCGGTTACGATCTGCAAGGTGGGTGACGTTGTCACCGCACGTCCGCAACTTGCGTGTGGGAAGTGCAAGCCTTGTCAGCGGGGAGAGTATAATATTTGTGAGGAGCTAAGAGTGCAAGCTTTTCAGGCAAATGGAGCTGCGCAAGACTTTTTTGTGGTTGATGATGACAGGATTGCGGTGTTGCCTGAAGGTATGTCACTTGATTATGGGGCTATGATAGAACCGGTGGCAGTGGCTGCGCATGCAACCATGCGTGGCGGGGATTTGAAAGGTAAGAATGTGGTTGTATCGGGTGCCGGAACGATCGGTAACCTCGTGGCGCAGTTCGCTAAGGCAAGAGGAGCCAAACGGGTCCTTATTACCGATGTAAGTGATTTCAGACTTGAAATCGCTCGTAAATGTGGTATAATAGATACGCTCAATGTAGCTAAGATGCCGCTGAAAGAAGGAGCGAAGAGGCTTTTCGGGGATGAAGATTTTCAAGCTGCGTTTGAGGTTGCCGGAGTTGAGTCGAGTATTCGTTCGCTTATGGAGTGTATCGAAAAAGGGAGTACCATCGTTGTAGTGGCGGTATTTGGCAAGGATCCGTCGCTTGATATGTTCTATTTGGGAGAGCACGAACTGAAGGTGAACGGAACGATGATGTATCGCCATGAAGATTATCTTACGGCTATCGATCAGGTAAGTTCGGGAGCTATCCGTCTCGAACCGCTTATTTCGAATCATTTTCTGTTCGAGCAGTATGACGAGGCATATAAATTTATAGACGAGAATGGTGCAACATCCATGAAAATAATTATTAAACTATAAAACCATGAAAATAATAGGTATAGGAGAAGTTGTTTGGGATTGCTTCCCGGAAGGTAAGAGACTCGGTGGAGCACCTATCAATTTCTGCTTTTTTGCGAAGGAATTGGGAGCAGAATCATATCCCGTTACGGCAATAGGTGACGACGAACTCGGTGATGAAACGTTTACAGTGCTTAAAGAGACCGGACTTGATTTAGGATATATTTCCCGTAATATTTTGCCGACAGGTAAAGTGCTTGTGTCGTTGAATGAGGCCGGTGTACCGCAATATGACATTGTTGAGAATGTTGCTTGGGATGCTATCGAGTGTAGTCCTGCGACCATGAAACTTGTCGGCGATGCAGATGCTGTTTGTTGGGGCTCTTTGGCACAGCGAAGCGAAAAGTCACGTGCTGCAATCTTGAGGCTCATAGATGCCGTGCCGGATACCTCTTTGAAGGTGTTCGATATTAATATCAGGCAACATTTTTATTCGACAGATTTGATTGTGGAATCCTTGCAAAAGGCAAATGTGCTCAAATTGAATGAAGACGAATTGCCATTATTGATCTCTCTCCTTTCTCTTTCGACTGATTTTGTGGAAGCTATCGCAGAACTCATTGCTCGGTTCTCGCTCAAATATGTTATATTCACACAGGGGGCAGTACGTAGTGGCATATACGATATGAGTGGGGAAGTGTCATCCATAAACACACCTAAAGTCGAGGTGGCCGATACTGTAGGTGCAGGCGACTCGTTTACTGCTACTTTTGTTGTGAACATACTTAGAGGGGCGTCGGTCGCTGAATCACACCGCAAAGCGGTAGATGTATCGGCATATACTTGTACACAAAGGGGGGCTATTAATCCGTTGCCGGATAGTAAAAAGTAATCTCTTTTGATTGCATTTTATAGATAACTCCAGTTAAATAGTTATTTTTGCAGAAATAACTGATTTTTACGAAATAAAGGAACCCATGTTGAAAATATTAATAACCTACGCCGTCCAAGGCGAATTTGTAGAGATTAAATGGCCGGATATAGAACCTTACTACGTTCGTACAGGCATTGGTAAAGTGAAATCAGCCTTTCATTTGGCAGAGGCAATCCGTCAGGTACAACCGGACTTGGTGCTCAATATCGGAAGTGCCGGAACAGTCAACCATCAGGTAGGAGATATTTTTGTATGTCGCAAGTTTGTAGACCGTGATATGCAGAAAATGAAAGAGTTCGGATTGGAGTGTGAAATCGATTCATCAGCTTTGCTCGAAGAAAAAGGTTATTGCACGCATTGGACGGAACATGGAATCTGTAATACGGGAGATGGCTTCCTCACCGAGTTGACTCACGTTAGCGGAGATGTTGTAGATATGGAAGCATACGCACAGGCATTTGTTTGCCGTTCAAAAGAAATACCGTTTATTTCCGTGAAATACGTGACTGATATTATTGGTCAGAACTCCGTGAAACATTGGGAAGATAAACTTGCCGATGCACGGCAGGGACTATCACACTATTTCAATGTCTTGAAAGAAAGAATATGATAAGTGACTCCTGCGGCTATCAATCCCAGGAGAATCTTTACCCATATAAAAGGTATTAGGAAGAAAATGCAATAAAGCATCGTTCCCCACATTAATACGAGAGAAATTATTTTGGCACGGAGAGGAATCGCCTTGTTTTCGCGGAAATTGCGGATATAAGGACCGAAGTGCCGATGATTGAGCAGCCAGTTATATAATCGGGGTGACCCTTTGAAATAAAGGGCGGCGGTGAGCAATAGAAAAGGGGTAGTGGGCAGTAACGGCAGAAAGATGCCGAGAATACCGAGCGCAAGGGAAATACTACCTAAAACAATATATAGAGTTTTCATGCGGCAAAGATAGTGCAAAAAAAGGGAAAAAATAACACTCTTTGCTGGATGAAAACTCTATTTTATATTACCTTTGCCGTTGCATCGAGGTGACATTAGATGCGTGTAACTATTAAAATACATACACTCATGTTTACAGTAATCAAACGCATGGAGATCTCGGCTTCTCATAAGCTGGTACTCCCGTATCGCAGTAAATGCGCCAGTTTACACGGTCACAACTGGATTATCACCGTCTATTGCCGTTCCGCACGGCTCAACTCCGAAGGAATGGTGGTAGATTTCACCCGCATCAAAGAAGTGGTCACGGAGAAACTCGACCATCAAAATCTGAATGAAGTACTTCCATTTAATCCCACAGCGGAGAATATCGCCCGGTGGGTATGCAAACAGATTCCTCAATGCTATAAAGTAGAAGTGCAGGAATCGGAAGGAAACATTGTCATCTACGAGAAAGATCCCGTCGGCGCAGAAGGACAAGAATAGCAAACCAAACAAATTTTGATGATGAGAAAGATTAATGAAATCTTTTACAGCTTGCAAGGCGAAGGCTACCATACCGGAACTCCGGCCATATTCGTCCGTTTTTCCGGCTGCAACTTGAAATGTGACTTTTGCGACACACAACACGAAGAAGGAAAAATGATGACCGACGATGAAATAATCGCCGAAGTGAAAAAATATCCTGCCGTCACCGTTGTCCTTACGGGCGGCGAACCTTCCTTATGGATAGACGATGAATTGATTGACCGTTTGCACCAAGCAGGCAAATATGTGACTATCGAAACCAACGGTACACGCCCCCTGCCGGCAGCTATCGACTGGGTGACCTGCTCCCCCAAACAAGGGGCGAAACTTGCTATCGACCGGATGGATGAAGTGAAAGTGGTCTATGAAGGACAAGATATAAGTATTTTTGAACTACTTCCGGCCGAACATTTTTTCCTCCAGCCTTGTTCTTGTAATAACACTGCTTCAACAGTGGACTGTGTAATGCGACATCCCAAATGGAGACTCAGCCTGCAAACACACAAATTAATCGACATCCGTTGAACAAAATAGACGGGTGATGCGGAAGAAGCTTAAATTATTACAAAATATAGTATGAAAGTAGGTTTGTTTATTCCTTGTTATATCAATGCTATTTACCCCAATGTGGGAGTGGCATCGTATAGACTATTGAAAAGTTTGGGAGTAGACGTCGATTATCCGTTGGATCAGACTTGTTGCGGACAACCGATGGCAAATGCCGGTTTTGAAGATGAATCGATGAAATTGGCACTCCGTTTTGACGATCTGTTTCGGGAATACGATTACATCGTCGGTCCTTCCGCCAGTTGTGTGGCATTTGTGAAAGAGAATCATCCGGGCATCTTGGAGAAAGAAGGACATGTTTGTCAGAGTGCGGGAAAGATTTATGATATTTGTGAGTTCATTCACGATGTCTTGAAACCTTCCAAAATTCCTGCACGCTTTCCTCATAAAGTCAGTATTCACAATAGCTGTCATGGGGTTCGCGAACTGTTGATTTCCGCTCCTACCGAACTGAACATCCCTTATTATAATAAATTGCGTGACCTGCTCAATCTGGTAGAAGGCATCGAAGTATTCGAGCCCAGCCATATTGACGAGTGTTGCGGCTTTGGCGGAATGTTTGCGGTGGAAGAGCAGGCAGTCTCCGTCTGCATGGGGCGTGATAAGGTAAAAGATCACATCGCTACCGGAGCCGAGTATATTGTCGGAGCGGACAGTTCTTGCCTGATGCACATGCAAGGTGTCATCAAACGGGAGCATCTGCCTATTCAGATTATCCATATTGTAGAAATTCTAGCGTCGCAATCATGAGTACAAAACATTCAAAGGCTGCCGAAAAGTTCTTGCAGGACAGCAAGATGGCAGCATGGCATAACGAAACCCTTTGGATGGTCCGTGCCAAAAGGGACAAGATGAGCAAGGAAGTTCCCGAATGGGAAGAGTTGCGCAATAAGGCTTGCGAGTTGAAACTATACTCCAACAGCCACCTCGAAGAACTTCTGCTGGAGTTTGAGAAGAATGCTACCGCCAACGGCGCCATCGTACATTGGGCAAAAGATGCCGATGAATACTGCGCCATCGTCTACGAAATACTGAATGAGCATAATGTCCACCATTTCATCAAGAGCAAATCTATGCTCGCCGAAGAGTGTGGATTGAATCCTTTCCTGATGGAGCGTGGCATCGATGTCGTAGAGTCCGATTTGGGCGAACGCATCCTGCAATTGATGCATCTCGAACCAAGCCACATCGTACTGCCCGCCATCCACATCAAACGGGAACAGGTAGGCGAACTATTCGAAAAGGAGATGGGCACGGAAAAGGGAAACTTTGACCCTACCTACCTGACTCATGCCGCACGTAAGAACCTGCGTCATCTCTTCCTCAATGCCGAAGCCGCCATGACAGGCGCCAACTTTGCCGTTGCTTCAACCGGTGACATTGTGGTCTGTACCAATGAAGGAAATGCCGATATGGGTACTTCCTACCCGAAACTGAACATTGCCGCTTTCGGTATGGAAAAGATCGTCCCGGATCTGGACGCATTGGGTGTGTTCACCCGATTACTCGCCCGTTCGGCCACCGGACAACCGGTGACAACATATACCTCTCATTACCGCCGTCCCCGCGAAGGCGGTGAATATCATATTATCATCGTAGACAACGGCCGGAGTGCCTTACTGTCCAAGCCCGATCATATCAAGACACTGAACTGTATTCGTTGCGGTGCGTGCATGAATACCTGCCCGGTGTACCGCCGGAGTGGAGGCTACTCTTATACGTACTTCATCCCCGGACCTATTGGCATCAACTTGGGTATGGCTCACGCTCCGGAGAAGTATTATGATAATCTTTCAGCCTGTTCTCTGTGTATGTCCTGTTCCGATGTCTGTCCGGTGAAAGTAGATTTGGCCGAACAGATTTACAAATGGCGTCAGGATTTGGACGGACTGGGGAAAGCCAATACGGGAAAGAAGATCATGTCCGGCGGTATGAAGTTCCTGATGGAGCGTCCGGCATTGTTCAACGCAGCCTTGTGGGCAGCCCCGGTGGTAAATGGCCTGCCTCGTTTCATGAAATACAACGATCTCGACGATTGGGGAAAGGGGCGTGAACTGCCGGAATTTGCCAGCGAGTCGTTCAATGAAATGTGGAAGAAAAACAAAGTACAGGGAAAGGAGGAATCCAAATGAGCAGCAGAGAAGATATATTAGCCAGCATCCGCCAGCATACGCAGACGCGTTATGATAAACCGGATATTGCGGATATGAAACGATTGTCATATCCTGATAAGATAGAACAGTTCTGTGCAATCAGCCGTGCAGTGGGTGGTACGGCAGTTGTATTGGGTGAAGGGGAAGATGTGAATACAGTCATAAGACGGACTTACCCGGATGCTATGCGCATTGCTTCCGTATTGCCGGATATTTCCTGCGCTACGTTCAATCCCGATAATTTGGATGATCCGAAAGAATTGGACGGCACAGATGTTGCCGTAGTGAAAGGAGAAATCGGAGTAGCCGAAAACGGAGCCATCTGGATACCGCAGACGGTGAAATATAAAGCGATCTATTTTATCTCGGAGAAGTTGGTTATTCTGCTCGATCGGAATAAAATTGTAGATACCATGTATGACGCCTACCGCGAACTGGACGGACAGGAATATCAGTTCGGAACGTTCATCTCCGGTCCGTCAAAGACTGCTGATATTGAGCAGGCTTTAGTGATGGGAGCGCATGGGGCACGGGACGTGTTAGTGATATTAACCTAATGTTTCCGTGTTGATTATTCTAAAATAAATTTGGTTTCAAAACAATGGAGTTTTATATTTGTTAGTACAAACGAAATGGAGACTCCGTTGACGCTTAAAAACAGAGGCTCTATTGATAAGAAATAGAGCCTTTGTTTCATATAAACAGAGCTTCCGTTTGATGTAAATAGAGGCTCTGTTTGGATAAAGTCCGGTTTCCATCGGATGTAATAGAGTCTTTGGGAGAATATAGTCGAATCTCCTTTGATGTAAATAGGATATCTGTTTCTGTTTGTCCATAGTAGATAAATGAATTTGTAGGATAAGAGTAGTAAAACGTTTAATTATAAATTATATGTATGCCAATAAAGTAAAGAAAATAGCCGCCGTCCATGACCTTTCGGGAATGGGGCGCGTATCTCTGACCGTCGTCATTCCTATTCTTTCATCCATGGGTTTTCAAGTCTGTCCGCTTCCTACGGCTGTGTTATCCAATCATACGCAATATCCCGGTTTCTCCTTCCTCGACCTGACGGACGAAATGCCGAAGATTATTGCCCAATGGAAGAAACTGGAGGTAGAGTTCGACGCTATCTATACCGGATACTTGGGTTCTCCGAGACAAATTCAGATTGTTTCTGATTTTATCAGGGACTTTCGTCGGCCGGACAGCCTGATCGTTGCCGATCCGGTGTTGGGAGATAACGGACGGTTGTATACCAACTTTGATGGAGAGATGATAAAAGAGATGCGCCATTTAATCACGAAAGCAGATGTGATTACCCCCAATCTGACGGAACTGTTTTATTTATTGGATAAACCCTATAAAGCAGATAACACGGATGAAGAGCTGAAAGAATATCTTCGTCTTTTGTCTGATAAAGGTCCGCAAGTGGTTATCATCACCAGTGTTCCTGTACATGATGAGCCTCATAAAACATCTGTCTATGCTTATAACCGTCAGGGAAACCGCTACTGGAAAGTGACCTGCCCTTATCTGCCTGCACATTATCCCGGCACGGGCGATACTTTTACAAGTGTCATCACCGGCTCTTTGATGCAGGGAGACAGTCTGCCGATGGCATTGGACCGTGCCACACAGTTTATCCTGCAAGGTATTCGTGCCACTTTCGGGTATGAATATGATAACCGCGAGGGTATTCTATTGGAGAAAGTGCTTCATAATTTGGATATGCCAATACAGATGGCTAGTTACGAACTGATTTAAGATAGGCTTTGTGTTGTTATTACTATGCCAATAGGTTGGCACAACAATGCCACCTTGTTTGCACATTTGTGCCACTGTGTTGGCACAAATGTGCCTTCTTATTGGTATTTATTAAGTTCAGAATCGTACTGTTACTCTTGCCGGGAGTTTTCCACTTGTCCACTTAGGTCCTTCTTTGACAAGCCGGATGGCTTCTTTATCAGCGAATTCACATAATCCATGAATAACAGTGATATTTTGTGGCTTTCCTTCTTCATCAACAAAGAAAGAAAGGACTACCTCCCCTTTAATATCTTTACAGTTATCATCCGTTGGACGAACGAGATTCTCTTTCAGGTATTTTTGATAGCTACGTTTACCGATGACAGGTTGCGGAGTAATCTCTTTCTTTGCCTGTTCCTTAACCGTCACAACATTTCCGGTAGTTGTTGACTTCTTATTTTTCTTAGCGCCGTATCCCACTACCACCACTTCATTGAGTGCCTGTTTGTTTTCGTTCATGGCAATGAGCATCGTCCGGTTGGTATCTATCCGGATTTCTACCGGATTATATCCGATATACTCCGCTGTCAATCGTTTCTTATCATCCTTTTTGACTAACGAAAATTCTCCATTCATATTTGTGATGGTTCCGATATTCGTTCCTTTATATGTCACACTGGCTCCGATAAGCGGTTCTCCTTTTTCGTCGGTCACCCTCCCTTTAATCATGTTCTTTTGAGGAAGGATAGTCGCTACCTTAGCCAACTTCATTTTCTTATCAGATTCAGATTCGAAAGTATCCATCGTTGCTATTACTTCTTGCAATGCGGCAGTCTCTTCCGACACTTCCTCCATCACCGGCATAGTTGCCACAGGCGGCGTACCTTGTTGTGGTTGGGAAGTCGCTTGGATTTTGGCAATCATATCTTTCTTATTCGCTTGTCTCGCAGTAATTTCGGAAACAGGAGTGGAATCTTCGGAAGCAGGAGTGGAATCCGTTTTTACCTTTGCGGTAGCCAATGCGATTTCCTTTTGTGGAGTTGCCGGAACTGTTGGAGTTGCAGGAATGGCCGGAGTGGGCGGAACTGCGGGTTCAGCCAACTTGGAGGAAACACTCTCTTTGGCAATGAACACTTCGTCCGTCATACTCTTTTTCAGGAACAGGAAATAACTGCTGATACCGAATCCGATAGCCAGACAGGCAGCGATGCTCCAGGTGATAGCACGGGTGTTCTTTTTCTTTGCCGAATGAGCTGAAACCTGCATCCGCAGTTTCTCGATCCGTTGTTCGTGATTTCCCTCCACTTGGCTGTAACCATCCATAGCATCGGCCAGGAAAGGGTCCTGCATCGACTCTCGTTCCAGTCGGTGTGCCTCTTTTCCTTTGCGGAGTCCTCGTATGTAGTCCAATAGTTTCATAGGGCTTGTTTCTTGATACAAATTTTTAAATTTCGCTTTCCGTTCTGGATATAGCTTTTCACATTGTTCAGAGTAAATCCGGTCTGTTCCACAATGTCGGCATACGACATCTCTTCCAGAAAGAAACGCGTAATACTGGTCCGTTGTTCTTCGGGCAACTTTTCGAGACAGTGATGTAATGCCTTCAGTTGTTCCTCCGAACTTTCCTCTTCACTTAATAGATGCAGAAATTCGTCAGATTCCATAATATTAACCGTATAATCTAACGGAATTTCTTTATTTTCCTTCCGTAAAAGTTGCAGGCAATGATTCTTCGCCACCCGGTAGAGCCATGGCTTGAAAACTTTTATCTCATAATTTCCCAGTTTAGGCAATAAATCTTCAAACAACTGCATGACTGCTTCCTGTGCCCGGTCTTCATCATGCAGGTATTTCAGGCAAAGTCCGTACAGTAACGGGATATATCGGTTGTATAATTCACCGAAATATTCTGTATCGCCGGACTGCGTATAGTGTATCAGTAATTCCTCGTCCGATAGTTTCGATATGTTTCTTTTGAAAAACAACATCTATTCCTCTTCTTCGTCGAAAACGACTTGATATTTTTCTTTCATTCTTTCAAAATCACCTGTTATCTGCTCCAATATTTCATGTGTATCCGTACTCTTTACCAAAGCAGGCATACCATAATAGATAGATGCTTTGTATGGCAACAGGATCATCTTTCCTTTGGGTAAAGAGCGTCCCATACCGGTCATGAATACAGGAATATATTTCACTTCAGGTCGTAGTGACAGGATACGGGCAATGCCGGATTTTATTTTTCCCATCTGCTCCGGCTTCCCTCTGGTTCCTTCCGGAAAAAGAATCAGTGAATACCCGGCATCGATGGCTTCAAGCATCTTACGGATCGGATCGTGCTCCGAATCTTTTTCCCCTTTTCTTCTGATAAGAAGCGTATTGATGAAAAAGTTGCTGATGGAAGCCTGAAAGCGGGTTTTCCCGAAATAGTCTTCTGCTGCCACGGGTTTGACTTTCCACAAAAGATCGCCGGGCAGGGAAGCCAACAGGCTTAGGGTGTCCAGGTGACTGTTATGGTTGGCAAGGATAATGAATTGCTTTTCTTTTTTAAGGAAGCGGCAATCGGTGAACTGAACCCCTACGATTAATTTCAGGAACCATTGGAAAACACCTTTATATATAATCTGCATGGCAGCAGCTTGCATGACTCTTTTTTCCATTCTCTCCGTTTAATATGCAATGTAATAAACTAAATGAAAAAATACAGGAGCAGTGTAGGACAGCGAATCTATCCGGTCGAATACTCCTCCATGACCGGGAATACTGTTCCCCATATCTTTAATTCCTTTATCTCTCTTGATAGCGGAGATGACCACGTCTCCCGAGAAGCCGGCAATCGCAAGGAGGGCGCTTACCAGAATAACGTTGGGAGCGGAGAGGGGAGTCAGGAAACCGAGGAAGTAACCAATGACAGTGGTACTGATGACACCGCCCAGGAAACCTTCCCATGTCTTGTTCGGACTTACTTTCGGAAGAATCTTATGCCGTCCGAGAAGTTTGCCCCAGATAAATTGCATGATATCATTGATTTCCGTAAGGAATACAAGGAACAACAGCAGACCCCGTCCTCCGGAACTGAATCCCGGTAGTTCGGGAAGCGACAGGAGATAAGCGAGGTGGCTGATACCGAATACCGAAAGCATCAAAATCCATTGCAACAGTGCCATCGACTTGGTGATTCCGTGTGTATCTCCTTTTAAAACGAGCCGTAAAGGCAATACGAGGAACATGACTACCGGAATGAAGATGATGAATGCTCCATACCAGGCAAGGTAAGCCAGATAATATTGAATGGGGATAGACAGTATGCCCCAAAACAGTGCTCCGCGATCTGCCTCTCTGAATCCCAATACAGAATAAAGTTCTCTGAAAGCAATGAAAGAGAGAAAGGCAAGGAAGAAATAAGAGATGTTATAGCTGATAAATACAGCACCGATAAACATACCCGCCATAATCCACCATGAGCGCGTGCGTGCGGCGAGTTCGCTGATATTTGTTTTCGGAGATATCTTTTTTACAAGGAAAAGAATAAGGCTTGCCGTAACAAGCAATCCGATGATAAGCGAGATGACAATAATCAGTTCATCGCTTAATGTAGGGAATATTTTATCCAGTAGATTTTTCATTTTATTTCAGTGTTTGTTGTGTGTGACATGAGGTACAGGCGATGTATCAGTGTCGCGATAAGACCGATGTTGATAATGATTAGAGCGATGAAGCATACCATCCGGTCGTATCCTGAATGGATGGTGCAGGTGGCGACTACAAAGGTCAGTGTCAGCAATGCCATGCGGTGTTGCTTGGCCATCGGACCATTGAAGAAATGCTGATGTGTTTTGTAGGCTCCTATCCAGCGGAAATAGGCTGTCATAACAGCAAGAAGGGCGCCCAGCCATCCCAATTCGACTCCGAATCCACCTGCTACATACCCGACGGGAATGATGAATAATGCATCGGCAAAACGGTCGGGCATATCGTTATAAAGATCTCCGTTGGCACTTTTCTTTCCTCCTTCAATGGCAACCATCCCATCGAACAGGTTGCAGAGCAACCGCGACTGCATACAAACGATGAACAGAATATAGGCTACATATTTATTGAAGCCGGGATAAATAACTGTGCCAATCAGCAGGAGGCAACCTACCATAGCGAAGAATACACTCATCATGGAAATTTGATTGGGAGTGACACCCCAACGAGTTAGTTTGCGGGCAATGTTATTAGCCCAGGCCGTGTTTCGCGAGGCTATTTCCCGCCTTCCGTCGACTTCGTTTTTCATATTTGTGATATGTTTATGATTCGCAAATATACACATCATCTGATGAGTGGCAAAGGAATAAGGGAGAATTTTGAAAGGACTCTTTTTTTCTGCCGGATAAAAAAAAGTTCAAGTCATTTATGGAATCAGTGTGAAATCTGCATCTCTATAGTAAAAGCGAACTATTAGTAACATTTTAAATAATGAAGTTATGAAAACAAATCAATTCAGAGCAATGATGCTCGTACTGCTGATGGCAGTTGTTTCTTTAGGTATGGTGAACGCGCAAGCTATTACCGTGTCGGGTACTGTGACGGATGCAAAGGATGGAACTCCGCTTGTTGGCTGTTCGGTACAGATAAAGGGTACTACGAAGGGTACGGTAACGAATATGAATGGCCGGTACACGATACAGGCTAAGAAAGGGGAAACGTTGTTGTTCCAGTATATCGGGTATAAGCAAGAGAGAAGGGTGGTAAAATCGGCCACGCTGGATGTGAAGATGAAAGCTGACGAACTGGTATTGGAAGAATGTGTGGTGGTAGGATACGGCCATGAGACAAGAGCTGCAAAAGTAATGTCTACTGCTTACAAGGCAGTATGTCCGACTCCGGGAATCATGTATGATGCTGTAAATGCGGAAGAATACGGAGAGTTTCAGGAGAACGGCTTCAAGAGTGTATCGGATGCTCCGCTTTCTACTTTCTCTATTGATGTAGATGCCGCTTCTTATAGTAATATGCGTCGTTTTATCAATAAAGGTGAACTGCCTCCGGTTGATGCCATCCGTACGGAAGAATTAGTGAACTACTTTTCTTATGATTATCCGAAGCCGACAGGAAGTGATCCTGTGAAAATTACGATGGAATCCGGAGCCTGTCCCTGGAACACAAACCATCGTCTTGTACGTATCGGCCTGAAAGCAAAAGAAATCCCGACGGATAATCTGCCTGCATCTAATCTGGTATTCCTGATTGATGTCTCCGGTTCTATGTGGGGAGCCAACCGGTTGGATTTGGTGAAGTCATCTCTCAAATTATTGGTAAATAACTTACGTGATAAAGATAAAGTAGCGATTGTGACTTATTCAGGTAGTGCCGGTGTGAAACTGGAAGCAACTCCGGGTAGCGACAAACAGAAGATTCGCGAAGCGATAGATGAATTAACGGCGGGTGGCTCTACGGCAGGTGGTGCAGGTATCTTGTTAGCGTATAAAATAGCCAAGAAGAATCTGATCTCTAACGGCAATAACCGTATCATACTTTGCTCCGATGGTGATTTTAATGTGGGCGTTTCTTCCGCTGAAGGATTGGAACAATTGATTGAAAAAGAGCGCAAGAGTGGAGTATTCCTTACCGTACTGGGTTATGGCATGGGTAATTATAAAGATAAGAAGATTCAGGTGTTGGCTGAAAAGGGAAATGGCAATCATGCTTATATAGATAACTTGCAGGAAGCCAACCGTGTTTTAGTAGGCGAATTCGGTGCTACATTGCATACGGTGGCGAAAGACGTCAAACTGCAAGTGGAATTTAATCCTTCCCAAGTGCAGGCCTATCGTCTGGTTGGTTACGAAAGTCGTCTGTTGAAAGATGAGGACTTTAATAATGATGCTAAAGATGCCGGAGATATGGGTGCGGGACATACAGTGACAGCCTTTTACGAAGTGATTCCTACGGGAGTAAAGAATGAATATGTAGGTAAAATAGACGACTTGAAATATCAGAAGAAAGAGAAAGTGTCCGTGAAGCCGACAGGCTCTAATGAACTCCTGACTGTGAAACTGCGTTATAAAGCTCCGGATAAAGATGTCAGCAAGAAAATGGAACTTCCTTTCGTAGATAATAAAGGAAATAATGTTTCTTCCGATTTCCGCTTTGCTTCTGCAGTGGCTATGTTCGGACAGTTACTTCGGGAGTCTGACTTTAAAGGAAATGCCAGTTACGACAAAGTGATTGATCTGGCTAAACAGGGACTGAATAACGATGATAAAGGATATAGAAGAGAATTCATTCGTTTGGTTGAGGCTGCTAAAGGATTGGAAAGAACAAATAAGAACTAGGAAAGCAAACAGGAGTCATTGGAAATGTACATCATATTATTATGCGTAATATTCACTGATATGAATAAACGTACAATTCCAGATAGATAATCCTAAAAAATAATAGTGACGGTATATGCTCGGGATAGTGACGCTATCACTGTTGTATACCGTCACTATCTTTGCCGGATACCGTCACTATAATTAATTTCGTCCGAAATTCGTCTGACCTAAAACGAAAAATAGCCATAAACTTATCGTTTACAGCTATTTAACTCTGCACGGGAGGAGAGGCTCGAACTCCCGACACCCGGTTTTGGAGACCGGTGCTCTACCAACTGAGCTACTCCCGTGTTTGCGGCTGCAAAGGTAGTAGAAACTTCTGAATCTCCAAACATTCGGGTAAATAAGTTTTGAATTATTTTAATTTTTCCCACTCATCGGGCTTGAAACCGACCAGAACGAAGCTGTCTGTCACTACCAATGGGCGTTTCACCAATTTACCGTTCGTTGCCAAGAGTGCTATCTGTTCTTCCTCACTCATAGCAGGCAGCTTCTCGCTTAGTTTCAGCTCTTTATATACTAATCCACTCGTGTTGAAGAATTTCTTCACCGGTAAACCGCTGCGTGGAATCCATGCTTTTAATTCTTCAACTGTAGGATTTTCTTCTACAATTAATCGGTTTGTAAACTCAATGTTATTTTCTGTTAACCATTTCTTGGCTTTCTGGCATGTGCTGCATGCCGGGTACTGCAAAAATAATGTTGCCATATTCATTTATAATTTAATTTTTACTATGTAATACTTAATACCTAATACTTAATACTTACCACTTAAACCTCACCTCAATATCTGCAAATCCTGAAACATAATCCGGTAAGCGGCTGCTTTCTTGTCCAACGCCAGTGGATATGCTCTTGATGATGAAGGCATCCGGTAAAGCCGCATGGCGCGTCCTTCAAAAACGAACTCGGAGTAATCGCCCACTTTGGGCTCTTCTATTTCGAATTGCTGTCGGAGAGTGTCCGTTGCTTTTTGCCCGGTAGTGACGATGGCTTTGCATTCGGGAAGTTGTCGCAGCAATGCTGCTACATCGGTAGCCTCCACTACTTCGAGAAACTTATCCGATGCGTTATCCTGCAACCGGCGGATGGATGAAGCGGTATCAAACAGGGCAATTCCCTTTTCGTTCAAAAAATCTATGATTTGCTCACGACAAAACGATTTTAGTGTTGAATTCAGAAAGTGATTCTTATCATTAAAGAATAAGATTCCATATATACGCCACATGTCATTGTTTAGGTTTGGATAATAAAAATCCATCGACCATCTTTTTTTCTGTGGCGGGAAACTGCCCAGCATAAGCAATTTTGATTTCGCTGGGAGAAATGGTTCTAGCGGATGTGTTTCGATTTCCATGTTATCGTTCATTTTAATTTCGTACAAAAATAGTGATAATGTTTATTTCCCTCAAAATCAATGAGAAAAAATGCTAGATTTAAAATATTTAGTTATTTTTGCGGTGTGATGAACAAACAGTATCTTATTATATCATTGAAAAAAGAAATTTTAGTAAGTTGTTTCTTAATGAGCCTATTTTTCCTGGAGGGTGGGAATTGTTATGCTTCGGAGCAACAACTGTTAAGAGGGACGATAGAAACTCCTTCTGACAATTATACCGTGAGAGGGCGTGTTATGGATGTCTATGGTGAACCACTAATCGGTGCTACAATACGAGAGAAAGGGGGAGCCAATGGTACTGTGACCGATATTGATGGACGATTCTTTTTATCTGTTCCGGATAGTGCTGTCTTGCAGGTTTCTTTTGTAGGTTACAAAACTTTAGAAGTCAATGTGACAGGTCGGACTATGCTTGAAATACGCCTTCAGGAAGACGCGGTGATGCTTGATCATGTCATCGTAACAGCCTTGGGAATTGAAAAGGATGAAGCTACACTGGCTTATTCTGCGCAGAAAATCAAAGGTGAGGAACTAAATCGTATAAAAGAAATAAATATGATTACTGCCCTGGCGGGAAAAGCTGCCGGTGTACAAATCAATAAAAACTCTTCCGGTATGGGAGGGTCTGCCAAAGTCAGTCTCCGGGGAATCCGTTCGGTGTCCGGTGATAATCAACCGCTGTATGTGATAGACGGAGTGCCGATGTCGAATACCTCTTCCGAGCAGGCTTATTCGGCAATTGGAGGTACGGCGAATGCCGGCAACCGTGATGGAGGAGATGGGATTTCTAACCTGAACCCGGAAGATGTGGAAAGCATCAGTATCTTGAAAGGTGCTCCAGCAGCAGCTTTATATGGTAGCATGGCTGCTAACGGGGTCATTCTTATCACTACTAAAAAAGGAAATTCTGTCGGGCAAAGGAATATTAATTTCTCTACGGGACTAACTTTCGAGAAAGCATTCAGCCTGCCTAAAATGCAGGATCGTTACGGTGTCAGTGATGTGGTAGACAGCTGGGGTGAGAAAGATAATCTGACGGCTCATGATAACCTGAATGATTTTTTCCGTACCGGATTGACCTCAATGACTTCTGTGTCCGTCAGCTATGGAAATGAAACTCTACAAACTTATTTCTCCTATGCCAACACCACCGGAAAGGGGATTATGGATAAAAACAAGCTGAAGAAACATAATATAAACCTACGCGAAACAGCTACCATGTTCAACAAACGTCTGAAACTGGATGGTAATGTGAATGTAATGAAACAGACTGTTGAGAATAAGCCGGTATCGGGAGGCTTTTATATGAATCCGTTGGTAGGGCTTTATCGTTTTCCTCGTGGTGAGAATCTGTCTTATTATAAAGACCATTTTGAAACCTATGACGAAGAACGGAATTTGAATGTGCAAAACTGGCATACATTTACCGAAGACTTCGAACAGAATCCATATTGGATAGTGAACCGTATACAAAGTAAAGAAACGCGTACGCGCATTATCCTTTCCCTTTCGGCAAACTTTAAAATAAATGATTGGTTGACTATTCAAGCTCGTGGCAACATGGATTATTGGGCTGATAAGTTGCGTCAGAAATTCTATGCATCTACCGCTACTGCCCTGTGTGGAGCGAACGGTCGATATATTGAAATGGATTATCAGGAAACGCAGATGTATGGTGATGTCATGGCGATGTTTAAGAAAACCTGGGGAGATTTTACACTGGATGCGGCTATTGGCGGTAGTATAAATGACCGAATCAGAAACTCGACCCGTTATGATTCCAAGAATGCTTCTTTGAAGTTTGCTAATGTTTTTAATATTGCCAATATCATCATGAACAGTTCTGCCAGTATTGACCAGAAAATAGATGAGCATCGTCAGCTTCAATCTATTTTCGGTACAGCACAGATTGGCTACAAGGAAAAATTATTTCTTGATTTGACAGCTCGTAATGACTGGGCATCAACCTTGGCTTATACTGAACATGAGAAAGCGGGATTTGCTTATCCTTCCGTTGGTCTTTCCATATTGCTTGATAAATGGGTGAAGCTGCCCGAATGGATTTCTTTTGCGAAACTGCGTGGTGCCTATAGTAAAGTGGGGAACGATATTCCTGTATTTGTCACTAATTCCACTTCTCATATCGGTGCCGGTGGCGAGATACAGGCAAATGATGCAGCTCCTTTCAAAGATATGGAGCCGGAAATGACTCATGCCATGGAATTCGGAACGGAATGGAGATTCTTCCAACATCGGTTAGGAATCAATCTGACCTATTATCGTACCAACACTTATAATCAGTTCTTCAAACTTCCTGCTCTTGCAGGTGATAAGTATGCTTACCGGTATGTGAATGCCGGAAATATCCAAAACCAAGGATGGGAAGTGACACTGAACGGAACTCCAATACTAACTTCTGATTTCACCTGGAAAACTTCCATCAATTTTTCTGCTAACAAGAATAAGATCGTGAAGCTGCACGACGAATTGAAAGAATTAGTCTACGGGCCTACGAGCTTTTCTTCCAGTTATGCAATGAAACTGGTGAAAGGTGGTTCTATCGGTGATATCTACGGTAAAGCCTTTGTACGTGATGCCGCAGGAAACATTGTTTATGAAACAGAAGGAGATTACAAAGGACTTCCATTGGTGGAAGGTGACGGAAATACGGTGAAAGTAGGAAATGCCAACCCTGTCTTTATGATGGGATGGGATCACACATTCTCTTACAAAGGATTCAGCCTTTATTTCCTGCTTGACTGGCGTTACGGAGGAAAAGTCCTTTCGCAGACACAAGCGGAAATGGATCTCTATGGCGTATCGGAAATTACAGCTGATGCACGCGACAGAGGATATGTGATGCTTGAAGGTCAGCAGATCGATAATGTGAAAGGATTCTATAAAAATGTAGTGGGTGGGCGTGCCGGAGTGACAGAGTATTATATGTATGATGCCACTAATTTACGGTTGCGCGAAGTATCGTTGAGCTACAATTTCTCAAAGAAGTGGATACAGAAAACGAAGGTTCTGAAAGATGTGCAGCTTTCGTTTGTGGCCCGCAATCTATGTTTCTTATATAAGAAAGCTCCTTTTGATCCGGATTTGGTACTTTCCACCGGGAATGATAACCAAGGGATTGAAGTATTCGGAATGCCTACAACCCGTAGTTTGGGCTTTACTCTGAAATGTGAATTTTAAAGGTAGGAGAGAGAAATGAAGAGAAAATATGTATATCTATACTTGCTGGGCTTACTGCTCTTTTCTGTAGCATGTACCGGTAATTTCCGTGATTACAATACCGACTTGTCCGGAATCACGGATGATGACCTGATTATTGACGACAATGGTTATGGAATCCGTTTGGGCATTATTCAGCAGGGTATTTATTTTAATTATGATTTCGGAAAAGGGAAGAACTGGCCTTTCCAGCTGATACAGAATCTGAACGCAGATATGTTTGGTGGATATATGCATGACGGCAAACCCTTGAACGGAGGTTCGCATAATTCCGACTATAATATGCAGGATGGTTGGAACAGCGCCATGTGGACGCATATGTATTCTTATATTTTCCCGCAGATATACCAATCGGAGAATGCTACCCGGAATACACATCCTGCTTTGTTCGGGATCACGAAAATATTAAAGGTAGAAGCCATGCATCGTGTGACGGATTATTATGGTCCCATCATTTATAAGAATTTTGCGAATGCGGAAAAGCACTACCGTCCTGATAAACAAAAAGATGTTTATTATGAGTTTTTCAATGAACTCGATTCTGCCGTGGTTGCCCTCACCGGTTATATAGAGGAGAAACCGGAATTCAATGGATTTGCACGTTTTGATATTTTGTTGGATGGTAAATACCCTTCCTGGGTAAAGTTTGCCAATTCGTTGCGTTTGCGTCTAGCTATGCGTATTGCCTCTGTTGCCCCCGATAAGGCACGTGCTGAAATACAGAAAATAAAAGAAAACGATTACGGCTTCTTTGAAGCGGAAACAGGCGGAGCTGTTGTTTCTACCAAATCCGGATATACCAATCCATTGGGAGAACTTAACCGTGTGTGGAATGAAACTTACATGAGTGCGAATATGGAATCAATCTTGGTGGGATATAATGATCCCCGTCTTGGAATTTATTTCGAACACTGTACGGATGAAACCCTGAAAGGACAATATCGTGGAATTCGTCAGGGGACATGTTTTGCTCATAGTCATTATTCCGGATTGTCGAAGCTGTTTGTCAAGCAAAGTACCGATGCGCCTCTGATGACTGCTTCGGAAGTTTGGTTTCTGCGTGCTGAAGCTGCATTGCGCGGGTGGACGGATGAAGATGAAGAAACCTGTTATCAGAACGGTGTAACTACTTCTTTCCATCAATGGGGAATCTATGGCGTAGAAGATTATCTGCAAAGCGAACGGAAAGCCTCTGACTTTATAGACACGTATGATGAAGAAAATAATATAGAGGCCCGTTGTAAAGTCTCTCCCAAATGGAATCGCCTGGATGATAAGGAAACGAAACTGGAGAAGATTATTACGCAGAAGTGGATTGCTATGTTCCCGGAAGGTTGCGAAGCTTGGGCAGAACAAAGACGAACAGGGTATCCCCGTTTATTTCCCGTGCGATTCAACCATAGCAGAAACGGTTGCATCGACACGGAGATTATGGTGCGTCGTCTAAACTTCCCCGGTACCTTGCAGACGGAAGACCCGGAACAATATTCCGCGCTTGTGGAAGCTTTAGGAGGAAACGATCATGGAGGTACAAGGCTTTGGTGGGACACGGGAAATAATAACCTGGAATAAAAAAAGATAAAAGTAGTGTGTTTATATGTGTAGCTTTAACTATTTTTGCATCTTCATTTAAACACATTTACTTATGAAACAGATTATCTCTGCTCTTTTCCTTTGTATGTTGCTCTCTGCCGTACCGGGATTGCAGGCGCAAAACATCCAGTTACATTATGATTTTGGACGTTCTTTGTATGATAAAGATTTGCAAGGTCGTCCGCTGTTAACTTCCACAGTAGAGAAGTTTCATCCTGATACTTGGGGAAGTACTTATTTCTTTGTCGATATGGATTATACCTCCGAAGGTGTCGCTGCTGCTTATTGGGAAATAGCCCGTGAAGTGAAATTCTGGAAAGGTCCTTTCTCTGCGCATCTTGAATATAACGGTGGATTATCCAAAGGTATGTCTTATAAAAATGCTTATCTGGCAGGAGCCACGTATACCTTTAATAATGCTTCTTTTTCCAAAGGCTTCACACTGACCGCCATGTATAAGTATATTCAGAAACACTCATCACCCAACAACTTCCAGTTGACAGGTACATGGTACGTAAACTTCTGCCGTAACCTGCTCACTTTCTCCGGCTTTGCCGACTGGTGGCGTGAAGAAACGAACTACGGAAAGACTATCTTCCTCTCCGAACCACAATTTTGGGTAAACCTGAATCAAATCAAGGGAGTAAATAAAAACTTCAATCTAAGCGTTGGCTCCGAAGTCGAATTGAGCAATAACTTCGGTGGTCGCGATGGCTTTTATGTGATCCCGACGCTTGCTCTGAAATGGACGCTGAACTAAAAAAATCGAACCAAAAATCGAACCAAAAAACGGATTAAAAAGCGAGTTAAAAGAAATAGAGTAAAAAGAAGTCAGGCTAAAAGAATCCGAACTTCAGAGGAATCTCCGTTTATCCCTTTGTGGAACTTACAAAATATATAGAACAACCTATTAAATGAAAACTGATTTAATCTACGGCGTAGAAGACCGTCCCCCTTTTAAAGACGCCCTGTTTGCGGCTTTACAACATCTCTTGGCTATTTTCGTGGCAATTATCACACCGCCGCTTATCATAGCGAGTGCCTTGAAACTGGATGTAGAAAAGACAAGCTTTCTAGTTTCCATGTCCCTTTTTGCTTCGGGAGTATCTACCTTTATACAATGCCGTCGTTTCGGTCCGATAGGAGCAAAGCTGCTCTGCATCCAGGGAACCAGTTTTTCTTTTATCGGTCCTATCATCGCCACAGGAATGGTAGGCGGATTGCCGTTGATTTTCGGTTCCTGTATGGCTGCCGCACCTATCGAAATGATTGTCAGCCGCACATTCAAATATTTGCGTAATATCATCACTCCGCTGGTTTCCGGTATTGTCGTACTGCTTATCGGATTGAGCCTGATAAAAGTAGGTATCGTATCTTGCGGAGGTGGATATGCAGCTATGGATAACGGTACGTTTGCTACCTGGAAAAACCTGTCTATTGCAGCACTGGTACTTCTTAGCGTCTTATTTTTCAACCGTTGTGGGAACAAATACCTGCGCATGAGTTCCATTGTACTCGGACTTTGTCTGGGTTATGGTTTGGCATTTGTTTTGGGAAAAGTGGATATGAGTGCATTGAATGTAGAAATGCTGATGAGCTTTAATATTCCCCAACCTTTTAAATATGGTGTTGATTTCAATGTGTCTTCTTTCATAGCCATTGGTCTGGTCTACCTGATAACTGCCATCGAAGCAACAGGTGACGTGACTGCCAACTCTATGATTTCCGGACTTCCCATTGAAGGAGATTCCTATTTGAAACGAGTTTCCGGTGGAGTAATGGCAGATGGATTCAATTCCTTCCTCGCTGGTATATTCAACTCTTTCCCCAACTCCATCTTTGCACAGAATAACGGTATTATCCAACTGACCGGAGTAGCCAGCCGCTATGTCGGTTATTATATCGCAGCAATGCTCGTTCTTTTGGGATTATTTCCCATTGTAGGTGCCGTATTCTCCTTAATGCCCGATCCTGTATTGGGTGGTGCAACCTTACTAATGTTCGGTACAGTAGCAGCGGCAGGAATCCGTATTATCTCCTCACAAGAAATAGGCCGTAAAGAAACTCTGGTATTAGCAGTCAGCCTTTCCTTAGGCCTAGGAGTAGAATTAATGCCGGACGTATTACAACAAGCCCCGGAAGCAATTCGAAGTATCTTCTCTTCAGGGATCACCACCGGAGGCCTAACTGCAATTATTGCAAATATAGTAATACGTGTAAAAGAATGATGAATAAGTATTAAGTATTAACCGACAAGTATCAATCAACAAGTTTAAGTATTAATCGACAAGTATCAAATAGCAGGTATTATCCAGCAGCTTCGGTAATACTTATTACTTAATACTTAGTACTTATTACTTATTTCTAAATTACTCATTTTATCAGTAGTGCGGAAGGGGAAATCAGGATACTCGTAAAGACTGAAGCGAGGTTCGGTTTCTCCTTTCGTATAATTCCAGATAGAAGCATAATCTTCCGGATCTTCTCCCATCTTGGCTAATTGGCGCAGATAAGCGGCCAGTGATTTATTTTCTACAATATAAATCTGTCCCATCTGGTCGATAATCGGGCTATGATGACGAGTGCCGTCATGTTCGAAGCGTAGAATCCGTTTTCCTTCTTCCGTCAGTCCCACCAATTGGAAGGTCATACTCTTACCGATAGCCGGCAAATTCAATACACTGCGATCCGTAGCAAGGAAAGGCAAATGATGTTTTCTCATGAAATGTCTTAATTGCTTGGCAACATCTTCTTTCGTCTCCTCTTCCGTTCCGACTTTCGTCTCTAATATTTTGTATAATTCCTCCGCCTGTTCCAGTGTCATCCGACCATAAATCTTTTCCTCCTGTTGTTCCTGCATCGAACGGCTGTTGGGAGCAAATACTGCATAATTCTCATTGAATCCCTTCACCGAGAAAGTATAATAACATACCACGCCCAATGAATTGAGCACCTGGCGAAGCCGTGTCGTATGTCCCCGACGCGAAGCAGCCACTGTATATACCAACTGATTCGTGATAATCCATCCGGCAGAAAGAATCTTCCGAATCGCCTCTTTAGCTTCAGGCGTGACCTCCAGCGGTGTTTGAAAATGAGTCTGGATAATAAACTGTTTCACCCCGATAGCCGAAGCCTTTTCTTTGAATTCCCGCAGAATATCCACCAATCCGTCATTGATACGCATCGGCAAATAAGCCAACAACCGTGACCCCAGCCGTACCCGTTGCAATTCCGCATATTTCTCTCCTTCCGGTCGTTCGAGATTTGCCTTCTGCTTGCGTACCGCCATCCGATACACCGCATCCAAAATATTCTGAAGCGTCTTATTCTGACTCATCAGCGCATCGCCCCCTGTAATCAGAATATCCCGCAGCTGTGTATCCTCTTCAAAATAAGTCATCAACCGGCGCAACTTACGATCCCATGACTCCTTCGGGCGTAAAGACTCAAACTCGAAATTCAACCGTTCGCTTTGGAAATCATACATCCGCTGGCAAGAAGCACAAAGTCCCCCGCAGGCCCTTCCCATCGTGTCAGGAATGAGAATAGCCACCTCCGGATACCGGCGATGAATATTATGTCCGTCCGGCAGAAGCCATCCCGCAGCATTAGGTTTACCAACCTCCACAATATCCTCCTTTTCCCACGCACGAATATTTCCATACGTCTCCACCAATCGTGGCGAATACAGAATATAACTCCGGATAGCCTCATCATTATACCCATATCCTGTAATATTGAGTAACGATAAATAATAAGGAGTCGCAAAAAACGGCATCCCCTTCTTCCGTGCCCGATAAAGCAAATACATCGTCTCCGAAGAAAGAGAATTCCCCAGGAACCGATTCAGTTCTCCCGGACTCTTCACAGCCATCGCCAAGTGAAAGCGGAAATCATTCCACCACTCACTTACCAACCTGTATTTCTCCTCATAACTCATTCCCTCCTCAAAGTGGAAACGAACCGAAGGCTTCGACTTCCTGTTCTCAATCTTCTGAATCAGCAAGTGCAACATCCGCTCCTTATTCTCATCCCGTATCTCCCGTACCTCTTCATCCAGTCCGGTTTCCCACCGGTCATTCCGACTTTTGATACGCTGCGGTGACGGCAAAGGCATAACTTCTCCCTTCAACCGTTTAAACATCTGAAAAATTTCAATAAACAAATCCGTCGGCATCTCCATATTCTCCAACGTCCCCGTCAGAAACTCATAAAGCAGCCGAATAGTCTGTACTGACATATCCTGTCCCGTAGACAGTTCATGAACATTTTGCCCATCATAATCAAGTAAGAGTCGAATTTGCTCCCTCGCCTCCTCCGCAGCTTCGTTTTCTATCCTGCAAGTCTCCAACAACCGCAGTATTCCAGCCTTGAAATCCTCAACAGTAGAGCTCTTATCCGCTATCTCCACTATCTCCGGAATCTCCTGACCATAGATTTGTTTCAACTGTGAAAAAGTAAGTGTAAGCATTTTCTTTTGTTTCATAAGCAATCTATCAATTTTTAAATTATATAATAAGCATTTTAAGTTTGAACGACCTCCCTTCTCCCCGAACTATATGTCTCAAATCCCGAACAGCATCTCATCCCCTAAGTATTCTCCATCCATAACCTACCAACATAATCATCAAAGCGCAACATAATACACAATCACACCGCATAGCACTCTACACTGCATAGCATTCCACGCCGCATGGCCTCCCGGCCTCGTCTGCACGGCGTCAAGCGGAGGTTTCATTCCCGGCGTTAAGAAGGGCAGACTGTTTGAGCGAAGCGAGTTTCTGCCCTTTAGCCGGGGATGAGACCGGAGTAGCCGGGCAGACGCAGCCTTGATTTTTTCTTTTTGGTACTTTTTCTTTTGTATCAAGACAAAAGAAAAAAGTACATAAAGATAACAAAAAAAGCGGAAGTACAAAACCCCCGCTTTCTCTATCATATTAATCTTTACGCTTTTCTAACATTTAACGCGACTTATTTTTTCGTTTCCGTGTCGTCATCCTTCCGTTTCGGTTCCTTCTTGGCAAGTAGAACGATATTATACACATAATCCGTCATCCACTGCTCCGAGTATCCCAGACGCTCTTTGTATTGGCGGATAGCCGCAGCCGTCTTATGCACATCATCCGCTTTCCATACCGTCTTGGTGCAAACATCATGCACCGTCTTCTGCGTCATGCCATACAGAGCCTTTTTAAAGATCGACGGCATACGGAACTTCCACTGCATCAGATTTCCCATCAACATCATCAGATCATTAGAAAATCCCTGATACATGAACAAATAAGATTGAATATCATTTTGAGTGCGGCAGTTACGTTTCACGGAAGCGTCGATTTCCTTGAAGAAATTCTCATTCAGTCCATAATCCTGCATCAGCATTTTGCGTGACGCAGACTTTTCGGCCAATCCCAGTTTACCGTTTTGAGTAGGCACTTTAAACAAACGTTTGAAGTTAGCTACGTCCGGCAAGAATCGGATATTGGTGATACCTAGGTTTGTGGCGATCACTGACTGGAAATACACCCGGGTCAGTGAAATGAAATCTTCTACATTGCCGACTTTCGTTTCATCGGATTTTTTCTTGAATAAACCAAATAAGCCCATTGTTATATTTACAATTTTACAATTTACAATTTACTATTTGAGTGCGTGGAAGGTATATAATATAACTACCATCTGTCAATTTCCGTGCAAAGGTACAAAAACAGTTGGTTTTCACCAACATTCCAAGTCCTTTTCGATGTCCGGCATAGACTCTTTCTTAAAAACAGGACTTTGGATGCCGGCTTTCTTTTGCGCCCGGTAATCATTTAACAGGCGGATCGCATATTTTCCAAGGAAGAGGATAGCGATCAGATTGCAGATAGCCATTAATGCCATAGTGACATCTGCCAAGCTCCATACCATATCCAATGTGGCAAGTGAACCGAAGAGCACCATACCGCCCACTAATATCCTGTAACCATGAAGCACCCACTTCCGGTGAGTGATAAAGCGGATATTGGCCTCCCCGTAATAATAATTTCCCAGAATACTGCTGAAAGCGAAAAAGAAAAGAGCCACAGCAACGAAGACACTGCCCGAAGAACCGATCTCGTTCGTCAATGCCTGTTGAGTCAACTGCACCCCATTGGTCGATCCATCCAGCGGAGCACCACTAAACAGAATGATAAAAGCCGTACAAGTACAAATCAATAATGTATCCGTAAATACTGCCAAAGTCTGTATCAATCCTTGTTTCGCGGGATGACTGACATGAGCCGTGGCAGCCGCATTCGGAGCCGATCCCATACCGGCCTCATTGCTGAAGAGCCCTCTCTTGATACCTTGCATCAATGCCATGCCTACTCCTCCTGCCAGTGCCTGTTTCCAACCGAAAGCATGACTGATAATCAGCGCGATGACGCCCGGTAAATGAGTGATATTGAGTATAACGATCACCAGCGCCAGTCCCACATATCCCAATGCCATAACCGGCACGATAATGCTGCTGACACGGGCAATGCGTTGAATACCTCCGAAGATGATAACCAACGTCAGTAATGTCAGTACCCCTCCCAATATAATATGATTGAACCCGAAAGCATGCTCCGCAGCAGCACAGATGGTATTGCTCTGTACAGAATTGAAAGCAAAACCGAAAGTGATGCTTATTAATATGGCAAAAAGCATTCCCATCCACGGTTGTTTCAATCCCTTCTTCATATAATAAGCAGGACCTCCGATGAATGAATCCTTTCCGCGTATTTTGTATAATTGCCCTAAGGTAGACTCGATGAAAGCACTCGAAGCCCCTAACAGTGCGATGACCCACATCCAGAAAATAGCTCCGGGACCGCCGATAGCGATGGCGGTAGCCACTCCCGCAAGATTTCCCGTACCTACACGGCTGGCGATAGAGATAGCGAATGCCTGAAAAGAAGATACATGTTTCTCTCCCTGCTTCCCTTTGCCCGCAGATTCGCTTAACAGTACGATCATTTCGCGAATCATGCGGAATTGTACGAAGCGTGTCCGTATGCTGAACCAGACAGCACATCCCAATAACATGATAATCAGGATATAGGTCCAGAGTATGTCGTTAATCTCGTTGATAAAGGTCATAGTTAAGTATTAAGTGTCAAATATTAAGTATTGTTTGTGGTTATTCGTTTTTTATTCGGAAGTAGAATTTATGATTTTCGAATACGGGTTCCACAATATCATAACGAACAAATTTGGCGAGCAGATGTTCAGCGGCACGTCGTGAAAGTCCGGTTTGGCGACAGTAGCAGTTGAGTGAAAGTAAAGTGCCATGCTCCAGTTGTTCGAGCAGGAGCTGTTCACGTTCGGTGTAACGGATCAGTTCGCCACGGGGGCTGTCGCTCTGTTGCCATACACGGAGGTGTATAGGTGTTGCCAGAATATTTTCATCCTTGATGCGGAGATAGGCTAGAGGTTTCCCGGTTTCGTCTTTGGCGTAAACCGGTTTATGCGGAGTCTCTTCGATGGTCGCTACCAACACTTGCCGTCCCTCCACTATATATGTTTGCAATGTGTATTCCACTTCCGGCACGCAATAAAGTTGTGCGGCGGCTTCAATCATATATTTTTCTTCTTCGGAGCGTACTCCCGCGATTTTTCCATTGTCTTTTACGCCAATAAGTAATCTTCCTCCGTCCGTGTTGGCAAAAGCCGAGAGTGTTTTGGCAATTTTGCGTGCGTCGGAAATTTCGAATTTAAAGTCCTGTTGCTGGTGCTCCCCTTCAGCAATCAATGCATGTATATAATCGGTATCTGTAAGCAGTTTCATGGCTACAAAGGTAGGTAAAAATGGTGAAAAGCCCCTTTTTTAGATATTTTTCGAAGATTATTTCAAAAAAAATATTGATTTTATGCTTTTATTTCGGGAAACAGTGTATTTTTGCGGCACATTATTAACGAAAAAAATAAAAGGATTATGAAAGAATTGGTAGAAAAGGTAGCAGCTCTGTATGCTGACTTCTCAAAAGATGCTAACGCACAGATCGAAAACGGTAACAAAGCAGCAGGAACTCGCGCTCGTAAAGCTTCTTTGGAAATCGAAAAAGCAATGAAAGAATTCCGTAAAGCATCTTTGGAAGCTTCTAAGAAATAATTTAGAAGACTACTAAGATATCGAAAGAGGCTGTCTAAACTTGTTAGACAGCCTCTTTTATTATAATATAATACATGAAAATATATACGAACTTTAAACTTCTTCGCACACCACCATTTTCATCCCTTGATAAACGACTATAATTTTGTGCAGCGTCGTTGTTCCGATTGCTTTTTGCACCGTTTCACTGGCGGCATAGCGGTTGGCTTGTGTGATAGCCTCTTGCCGGAGTTGCTCTACCTTTTCATCACTATCCTTTCCTTTGACATACTTCAGTTCGATAATGTAGGAATGGAGCATATCTTTATAAATATCCAGTAAGGGAAACATGAAAATGTCGGCATATCCTTCCTGATTCTCCTGTTCGGAGATAGGGCGATAGAAACGGTTCTGTGCAGTCATAGCCAGTGTAAATCCATGTACGTATGCTTCGCCTTTTTGCTTGTCGCGCTGGGAAGAATATCGGTGCAGACATTCGGCAATATAATTGAAGTAGGCTTTCCAATCGCCGTCATAAGCCATTGCTGATGCCAGTTCTCCTTTTTCCCAGTTGTCAAAGCGGAGATTTGCTTCGTTGTAAGTATCTAGTAAGTAACTGTACAGTTGCTCACGTACTACTTGATTGGGAATGGTCAATAATGTCTTGCCTCGTTTAGTACCGCTGATAGTCAACATTCCGAAATAGAATAATAGGCTGATAAAGTTATCCGGTTCTGCGATTGTTTCGGCAGGGAAGCCAGTTTTCAATTCACCGGTGATGTATCCTTGTTGCACCAATGTCTGGATAGTCGAGGCGTCATGAGCAAATTCTTTGTCCTTGCGGATCAACATTCGTAGTTTGTTGTAATCCACGCGGATGTTTTCTTCTACCATATTGCGTGGCATATAGCCTCCGTTTCGGATGTAATTATCCACAAAGTAGAGTACCATATTGGAGTTGTACATTGTAGTACCGCCATAACTTTTCTCTGCAAAACAGTAATTATCATACCAAGGCTTCATAGCTTCTATCAGCTCGTCGGTAGAGTGGTGAAACTGGCAGGTAGTGGCATAATAATCCAGCATTGCGCGCACCTCTTCTTCGTTGAATCCGGTCATTTCATTAAATTCCGGAGA
>NZ_JAJKHN010000048.1:0-1214 GCF_020982715.1 Bacteroides sp. 1_1_30 | reverse complement strand
ATTCCGTACGGAATACGTTTGCGCTTTACTGGTTGGTTCATAACTCTTTCATTTTCTCACAAAAGTAACAATAAAAAATGAATATTGATGGATGGCAGTTATATAAATGATAGAATATCTTTGGATATATCCGGGTGGTAATAGTGAGAATACTTGTATCTTTATTGTCGAATAAATTAATAAATTGAGAAATGTTGAAAGTAGTAACATTTATGAAGCAGGTAGCCATGGGGCTACAGATGGAGGGAAACTTCGGTACTGCGCATGTTTATCGTAGCAGTCTGAATGCCATCATTGCTTATTGTGGGGAAGAAGATTTGCTTTTTAGTGAAGTAACTTCGGAGTGGCTGAAGGGATTCGAAGTTTACCTTCGCAGTCGTGGTTGTAGCTGGAACACCGTTTCCACTTATCTGCGTACGTTTCGTGCGGTTTACAATCGTGCCGTCGATCTTGGGAAAGCTCCTTATGTACCTCATCTGTTCCGTTCGGTTTATACCGGTACTCGTGCCGATCATAAACGTGCGTTGTGTGATGACGATATGAAGAAGGTGTTTGCCAAATTGTCTCGTACATCAGGTGTGCCATTTGCTGTATGTCAGGCACAAGAGTTATTCATTCTGATGTTTTCGCTTCGTGGTATGCCGTTTGTCGATCTCGCTTATTTGCGTAAGAGTGATTTGCGTGATAACGTAATAACGTATCGCAGACGTAAGACAGGACGACCATTGTCAGTGACATTGACCCCCGAAGCGATGATCTTGGTGAAGAAGTATATGAATCGTGATCCTTCTTCTCCTTATTTATTTCCGTTGTTGAAAAGCCGTGAAGGAACTAAAGAGGCGTATCGCGAATATCAGTTGGCGCTGCGCAGTTTTAACCAACAGTTGATGTTGCTAGGTGAATTATTGGGATTATCCGATAAGTTGAGCTCGTACACCGCCCGCCATACCTGGGCTACGACAGCTTATTATTGTGAAATTCATCCGGGTATTATTTCCGAAGCGATGGGACATTCGTCTATCACTGTGACGAAGACTTATTTGAAACCTTTTCGGAGTAAGAAAATTGATGAAGCAAATAGACAAGTTCTTGACTTCGTGAAACGCTCTGTTATAGGTGTAAGCGCTTGAAAATTACTCTGTTACTTTGTAGGTAACGGGAATGAATATCGGTGCAAATATGAGCATATTTCTTAAAACAACCAAACGAAATCA